>JAWOFG010000199.1:0-4805 GCA_046482365.1 Pelovirga sp.
GCGGCTTTGCGATCGGTTATATCAACGGCGGTTGCCGCCATATATTGAGGTTTCCCCTGGTCATCCTTAAGCAGTACACCACTCATCAGCACGGGAATTTCACTGCCGTCGCGATGGAGCCGCCATACTTCTTTGGGCGCTAAAAAACCTTTCTCCAACACTTCACCAATGTTCGCCTTTAGCGTGTCGCGCTTATGAAGAATACTCATATTACGGCCGATCAGCTCATCAGGCTCGTACCCATGTAAATTGGCAAAGAACCTGTTGATGTACACCACTTTGCCTTCCATGTCGGCAATAGCTTTACCGTAAACAGCATTGTCGGCGATGGTTTTGAATCGTCTGTTTTCCTGTTCACGCTCTTCCAGGGCTTGCAGCAAACGGTTAAAAGCGCCGATCAGGCTATCAACCTCTTTACTGCCGGTCAGTGACAGGGTAGACAAAGAGTAATCAGGCTCCATCCTCTGCCCCAGGGCTTTTACCGTGGTTACCATCGGGGCCAACTGACGGTGCAACACCCACCAGAGAACGATACCGACCAGCAGGGTGACAGCGAGGGTGATCAGGGTCATGCGCTGCTGCATATCGTTGACCGGCGCAAAGGCCTCGCTGACCGGGGTCATGACCACAACCAGCCAGTCCTTTGTTTCAACTCCCCTGGTCGTTGCCAGGGTGTCTATCCCCTGCACCGTGGTGTAGCGGTAAGTGCTTCCCTTGTCATCCTGTATGGCGCGATCCAGCACCGGATTGATGCCTGGAGCCGGTAGAGCGGTCATGATCAGATCGGCATTTGATGATGTTACGATCATCCGGCTACTCTTAGAGATAATCGAATAGTGACCGGTTTCACCGTATCCCATGTCCGTCAGATCATCAAAAAAGTTCGGTTTACTTAAATCGATGGCACCACCAAGGGCGCCAATCACCTGACCGGCGTCATCCCGGACGGGAACTGCCAGGGGAATAAGCGGATGACCGGTAGACACTCCCATCAGCGGCACGCCGACATTAGCGCGCCCTTCATCCAGGGCGATAGCAACTGCATTAACCCGCTCACGGTAATTGATACCGATTCGTTCCGGCAGATAAGGTGTGTCGGCAATGCCGATGCCGTCGCGGTTAACCGCCAGCACACTGACATTGAAAAAACTCTTCAGCAATGGCGTGTGTTCGAGTTCATCCTGCAGGGCGCCGGGATCCGCCATCAGATCGCTGTCAATCAGCGAGGCTTTATGCTCCAGCGCCTCCAACCGGGTTTGCAGCTCCCGATCGATTTGCAGGGCCATCTGCCGGGCGGCGGACGTCTGGGCGTCTGCCACCAGTTGGCTGATATCCTGCTCCAGAATCCGGGTTGTCAGGAATGCGAGCACCCACAGGCTGAGCAGAAAAATGCCTAAGGCACTCAAGGTGACCCTGGCTTTGATCGATTCCGGCCACAGGGATAATTTCATGGACAGACTCCCGGCTTAAACTGCACCGACGGCAAAACAGACAGGCGCCATCAGCTGATCAGCCCAAAGATTTTCAGTTTATCTAACAACGCGGTTTTTTTAATCGGTTTGGGTAGATAGCCGTCACACAGCTTGCTGAAAGCATCCATAACATTTTGAAGATCATCAAGCGCGGTCATCATCACAATTCTGGCCCCTTGAGTGGAACGGATTCCGCGTGTTTGCTCATGCTCGCGGATCAGACGCAAGGCTTCCTGGCCATCCATTTCCGGCATCATGATATCAAGGCAGATCAGATCATAGGGTTCCCCGGCATCCAGAGCCATGCGGACCATGGCAAGGGCTTCCGTTCCGTTGGTGGCAATATGGACCTCGCCATAAACCTTAAGGATTTCCAGCAGCAACAACCGGCAGGTAAAATCATCGTCGACAATCAATGTTCTCATGGTGGCTTCCTTCTATCTGTTGTTGTTTATAGGTGGTTCAGCTGTTTTCAATCGGTAACAGCATGAATCCACAAAAAAAAGTACGCGGGGATGACAGCCTATTCAGCTGCCGGGACAATAAAGGGTCCTAGTGTTGTACGAAGCAGTTGCAATTGCTGAAGCAATGTTTCCATGCTGATCAAGGCCTCTTCACGGTTAGCGGCACGAAGGTGATGCTCCGTCGCGGCAGCAACTTCTTTTACTGCTCCGGCGGCGATAGTGGCTGCGGCCCCCTTGATACTATGGGCGACCAGGGTAGCAGCCGGGTAATTCCCCGCGTCAAATTCTTTTTCCAGTGCCTTGAGGCGCTCGGGGACATCAGCCAGGAATCCCCTCACCAGGGTAGTTGCCAGCGCCCGATCACCATCAACCAGGGCAAGCAGGCCGGACTGATCAAAAATCGCTGGATCGGCACCAAGGTTGACCACAGTGCCATCATTGTTGTTTCTGGTGACTTGCTGTGATGCCTGCTTCAATAACCACTTGTCCAGCACTTCCACCATCTGCGGCAAGGTTACCGGTTTACACAGATAGTCATCCATGCCGGCTTGCAGACATTTTTCCCGATCCTGCGCGAGGGCATTAGCAGTCAGGGCAATGATCGGAATATCACGGTTACGCACCTCACTGTCAGGCTGACGAATCTGCTGTGTGGCCTGATAACCATCAAGTTCCGGCATCTGACAATCCATCAGCACCAGGTCATAATCGCTCACTTTCAATGTCTCCAGGGCCTGTCGTCCATTGTCAACGCTATCGACCCCCAGACCCAGTTTTTCCAGCAGACTGCGGGCATAAAACTGGTTGGTGATATTATCTTCGACCAGCAACACCTTGAAATTAAAATCAACATAACAATCTTTGTGATGCTGCGGCCGCGCAGGCAACGCTGCCGGCACGCTGTGCCGATAGGGCTGCTGCGGGCAGTCAAATGTTGCGGTAAACCAGAAGGTTGAACCCTGCTGTATTTGGCTCGTTACACCAATTTCACCACCCATCAGGTTAACGAGCTTTTTCGATATGGCCAGCCCGAGGCCGGTACCTCCGTATTTTCGCGTAGTTGATGCATCGAGTTGACTGAATTTCTGAAACAATTGATCAACCTTGTCCGGCGCAATACCAATACCGGTATCACTGACATCAAAACGCAACACGGATTTTTGCTCCTTCCGTGCGAGCGAAGATACCTGCACCTTCACCCCGCCGCCTTCGGTAAACTTGATGCTGTTGCCAATCAGGTTCGTTAATATCTGGCGCAAGCGGCCGGAATCACCAGTGAGCATTACTGGTACATCAACATCCAGGCTGTAATCAAATTGCAGGTTTTTTTTTCTCCAGGGGTTGCTTCATGGCTGCACTTAGGTCGCTGAGCAGGCGCGGCAGGATAAAATCCTCATGCTGTAAATCCAGTCGACCGGCCTCGATTTTTGAAAAATCAAGAATATCATTGACGATTTTTAGCAGCGCTTCGCCACTTGAGTGCAAGGCCTCCAGATAACACCGCTGCTCGTCATTCAGGCTGGTATCCAGAAGCAGATCGGACATGCCGATGATGCCGTTCAGGGGGGTACGGATCTCATGACTCATGTTGGCCAGAAACTCGCTTTTGGCAACATTTGCCGCCTCTGCTTTGAGGGTCATTTCATTGGCATGGGCAGCCGCGGTTTCGAGCTTCTGGTTGGTGATAATCAGATCCTCGCGTGCCTGTTCGCGTTCCTGCAGAGTTGTCCATTCACGCAACGAACGTTCAACAATGCGTGGTATGGCGACAAAGTTTTCCGCTGTTTTAATGATATAATCAAGGGCGCCGGCCTTCAGAGCGCTAACCGCAAAAGCCTCGCTGCCCTGAGCAGTCATAATCAGAATCGGATAGGAACGGGGTTGCGGAGATTCTTTCAGGTAGTCGATGGCATGACCATCGGGCAGGTTCAAATCGAGGAGCAGAATATCGGGCGCAAAACAACCAATCCGGGCGCGACACTGTTCAAGGGTGTCAACAACAACAACCTCAATCGAATCACCGCCTGCCAGCAGGTTGCGTTTCATCATGGTGGCGTGTGACGGTTCATCCTCAACGATCAAAATGCGGGTTTTATCTCGACTCATAGCCCTTCATCTTAAAAATAGCAGCCCAAGCCCTGCTCTATTGAAATGCGTCAGCTCAGGAATGATCGACCCCCACAACAGTACGTAAGAATACACTAATGTCACTATCAGTCAACTCTTAATCTTTGTTCATAACGCGTCAATTTTTTTGTAAATATTCCCTTGCCTGCCACAGCTGGATGGAGTAGCTTGTTTTTCAAGGGAGCTGTAAAGCTTCCGTAAACCCGTCGTGCCACCCCCCCTCCGGCACGACGGGTTTTTTTATTCCTACCGCAGACGTTCCTAACTCAGATGTTTTCCCTTTATGCCTTTTCCTGCGCCCACTGCTGCCTGCTGAACCAAGCTAAGGCACAATTCTGATTTTCCTGATGGCTCTCATCTCCTAACAACCGGGGTTGTGCCGTTAGCGCCGGAATCGTACAATGGCAAAGAATCCTTGATATAAGAACAAGCAAAAAAACCTTGTTGCCTGCGAATCAGGAGTACATATGAATCATACCAAAGTTTATGCTGCAAATAGTGCCACCTCACCCCTTGCTGTCGCCACCATCGACCGCCGTGAACCAACACCGCACGATGTGCAGATTGATATCCTCTTTTGCGGTGTCTGCCATTCTGATCTTCACACAGTACGCGACGAGTGGAGCAGCGTCATGCCAACCGTCTATCCTTGTGTTCCCGGACACGAGATTGTCGGTCGGGTCACCAGCGTTGGTTCGGCAGTCACCAGTTACAAAGCGGGAGACCTGGTCGGGGTCGGCTG
>JAWOFG010000013.1:0-24396 GCA_046482365.1 Pelovirga sp.
CTTGCCGGTGCTGCTTCGGTGGCGGTTTTTCCGCTGCAGGAACTGGGCGAGGGTCGCAATGATGCGAATCTGCCGCTGACCCGGCTGCTGATCGATGAACTGGTGGCCAGCGACAATGAGGTGATTTCCCTGCGTACGGTCATCCGCTTTATGGCCAAAAACCGGATCCGGGCTCTCGGACATCTGGAGACGCCTTATATCGAGCAGGTGGGCCGGGAGTTAGGAGCGTCTTTTATCCTCCTCGGAACGGTCAGCCAGCGCCGCGAGCGTCCCGAGCCTTCCCTCGGACTGACCCTGGAGTTAATCCGGACGGTAGATCAACGCCCGGTATGGAGTTATGTCGGCAGCCTCAGCCGCAGTGACGGGCGGCGCATCTTGGGTATTGGTGAGCCACAGGCGGTGGAGGAATTGCAGCCGATATTGTTGACCGAGATGATGTCGACCTGGCCGTGGCAGGTCATCAACCAGGCCCAGCAGACGGGCACCCTGCGGATTGAGATGGCGCAACTGGAGCCGAAACACGCACGTCCCGGTGACACGATTCATGGCCGGGTCCAGCTGCGGGAACAGTGGCGACAGAACGAAGCCCCGCGGATTTTTTTCCGTGCGGATGAGCAGCTTTACCCGGCAACCCTCGCGGACGATGGGCGTACCTGGGAGAGCAGCTGGATCTCCGGCCCCGACAGCGGCAAGCATGTGGTCACGCTGGTGGTCGAGTGGCCCGACTATGGCCGTACGGAAACGGCGCTGCTTGGCAGTTACCTGATCGACGATACGCCGCCGGTTCTGACCCTGGAGGTGCATGACGCGGAAATCATTGATGAGCGACCGGTCTTTAACCGTGAGGTGGTTCTGGTGCCGCGACTGTTACTGCGCAAAGCCCTGAGCCGTTGGCGCCTGTCGTTTTTTGCCGAAGCCGGTAACAAAATCGGTTCCAGCGAAGGAAGTGGTTCGCTGCCCGGAAGTTTTGTCTGGACCGGCATGGCCGATTATGGCCGTGTCGAGGATGGTGTTTACCAGGTGGTGATGGAGGTCTGGGATATGGCCGGTAACAGCGCCCGCGCTGAGCAATGGGTAGAGTACAACCGCACCAAGCCGGGGGTTGCGATGGCGATGGAGCAGACGGAAGGAGGGGCTTCTGTTGATCTGGAGCACCAGGGGAAGATTCCCCTGGAATTATGGCGGATGGAGATGTGGACGAGTGAGGGGAAGGTTCTGGCCCGGCAAGAGGGGGCCGAATTGCCGATTGAGATCGAGCTGGAGCTGGCCGGGGCGGAACTGGATGCAACAACGCGCGGGTTTGTTTTTGTCCAGGATGTCCTGGGCAACGAGGTACGTCGTGACCTGACCTCCCTGTTGCCGGATCTGGGTAAAGAACCGCAGACCGAAGAGGATCTGAAGGTGCCTGGACAAGCGGAAAAGTGGGTCGATGAATTCTGATCTTAAGGGGACCGGCAGAATAGTGCTGAGAAACTGTCCGGCTGGTTTTGTTCTGCTCATCATGCTTCTGTGCAGCGGTTGCCTGGGTGGCGGCGGACCTGAACACCGGCAAGTGGCGCCTTTGCCTGAGGAGATGTGCCGGATCGCGGTTCTGCCATTTGTGAACGACAGTGATTATCTGCTCGCCGATATGATTGTCACAAAAGTGTTCAGTAACCAGCTACGCCAGTCTGGAGATTACCTGAGTGCGCAGGATGGGGATATCTACAAGGTGTATCGGCAGTTTTTTCTGTTACCGGGCCAGTCGCCGAACCTCGAACAGATGCAGATTATCGCCGACCGGCTCGATGTCGATCTGCTGATCACCGGGACAGTGCTGGAGATGCGCGAAGATCGTGGCGACCATGGCAGTGTCAACCCGGTGCTGATCCTTGATCTGCAGATTCGTGATGGCGGCAACGGGGAGGTGCTGTGGACGACATATCACCGGCGCTCTGGCAGTGATTACAATAAAACCATGCATTTTGGAACCATTCACACCGTCACCGGCCTGAGTCGGCAAATGGCGGAAGAAATCATTAACCTCTGGTTTGAAAAAGGACTCTCTTCATGCAACGCATCATTATAATGGTCACCTTGTTAGCCGGTGTATTTTTGCTGCCGGCAGCACCTGTCAGTGCCTGGTTTTTCAGTGGCGATACGTTGGTAACAATTGACGATACCGACTACAGCAGTGAAGATTTCAAGCGTTGGTGGAAATACTGGAACACGGAAGACGAACCGGTCCCTGAGACTCCCGATCCCTATATCAACTGGCTGTTGCTCAGCCGTGAAGGCGAACGGATGCAACTTGACCAGGAGCCGGGGTTCCAACGTTCAAGCCGGATTTTTCTGCAGGCCCGCGGTCTGCTGATGCTGAAATATGATGCGGTTGACAGCAAAATTGAGGTAACGGATGAACAGATCAAACAGCAGTACGAGCAGGATTATACGCCGCGCTGGCTGGTGCAGCGATTGACCTTTGCCGATGAAGAAGCTGCTGCTGCAGCCTGGGAAGGGTTGAATGCCGGCGAGTTCGAGATTGCGGAATTGGTGGAGCGGGAGCCGGCCGAGGGTGGTCCCACAGCGAAAAACGAGAGTTGGGTCCGGCCCATGGGCATAGACCCTGGTTGGGTCGAGCTGTTCAACCAGACCGAGGTTGGTGCGTTGGTCGACCCGGCCGGACACGAACAGGGCCCGGAACTGTACTTTATTAAGGAACAAAAGGGCGGGGATGCCGACGACCTGGAGACATTCAAAGAGCGTATCAGCCGCGATCTCTGGAAGAGACAAGAGGCGCAGCTGACCCAGGAATTGTTGCAGCAACTCTATGAAAAATACCAGGTTGAGATCGATCAGGAGCGGCTTGACGCCCTTGATCTGAACGCAGCAGATGACAGCTTTTCGGATGAGCCGGTGATAACGACCAGCCGTGAAGATGTTTCAGAAAAAGAGTTTATCGCGGTGATCCGGCGTCTGCAGCAGAGTCGGCCGGTAGCAGCCCACGCCGGGGCAGATGCAGAAGAGGCGGCAGCCCTTAAGAAAGAGACGGTTGACAATATCATTGCCCAGAGTCTGACCAACTGGGAATCGCTGGATCGGAAATTTGAGGAACGCGAACCCTTCAAGTGGGAGTATCAGTTCAATTACAACCACCGCCTGACCCTTGCAGTGGAGGAACATCAGTACGCATCGAGCATCCAGGTGAGTGATGCCCAGATTGAGGACTATTATAACAACAACATGGAACGCTTTACCCAGCCGGAGATGGTCAAACTGTATATCGTCGCGGAAACGTCGGCACCGGTCGATCGTTTCTGGGCCGAGGTGGCGACGGGGAAAGATTTTAAACAACTGTTGCGTGAGCACTTCGAACAGCGGGTACCACCCCAGGAGGTTCCCATCGATCATCTTGATCCCGAAATCCGGGTGGTTGCCGACCGGCTGAGCAAGGGTGAAACCAGCCAGATTTTTACTGCCCAGGGGGTTCGGGTCATGGTTCATCTGGAAGATCGTACGTCGGCGCGCCCGCTGCCACTGGAGCGCGCCAAAGAATCGATTCGGACCCAGCTGCGTTCAGAGATGCTGGATCAGGCGCGTGCAGAATATCTGGAGGCCTTGAAAAACCACTCGCGGATTGATGTCAAGACGCGGAAATGGAGATCTTTGCGAAAAGAGCTTGGAGGAGCATGATGAGAGAACTTGGATTGCGATCCTGCCTGAGGTTGATGCTCGCCGGGGCAGGGCTCATGGTGCTGCTGGCGGCCTGTGGTCCCGCCGCACCAATCGACCGGACGGCGGAAATCCGGCGCACCTGTGCCCAGTGTCACCCGGAGATGGTGGAACGCTTCAGTACCGGCGTGGTGCATGCACCAATCGCGGAAAAACGCTGTGAAAGTTGTCATTTGCCTCACGGCCTGGTGCCCATTGTGCTGATGCGCCAGCCGGTTCCGGTTGTCTGTATGAATTGTCATGACGATTTCAAAGACTTTGAGACCGCCACGGTTACCCATGAGCCGGTTGCCGAGGGCTCCTGCCAATCCTGTCATGATCCGCATAACTCCGAGAACGATAATCTGCTGGTTACCGCGGCGGATGAGCTCTGCTTTGAGTGCCACGATAACAGCTCCTTTACCAGGACGACGGTCCATTCGCCGCTGGAGGCGGGCTGCAGCAGCTGCCATGTGCCCCATATGGCCGATCATCAGGGACTGTTGACCATGCAGGCGGACACCCTCTGTGCTTCCTGTCATGCCACGGATGACGCCGGCTTTATCAGTGCTCACAGTGACTACCCGGTCACCGGCCGCTGTGTCGACTGCCATGCCCAGCACAGTTCAACGGATGCTGGACTGTTACGCGAAGTGGTCCACGACCCGGTTCGTGGCGGTGACTGTAACAGCTGTCATCAGCTCGACGGCCAGGCCATCCTGACGCCCGAGGTTGAGGGCGGACTCTGTGTGATGTGTCATTATGATGTTCCGGAGATGGCACAGCATGCGCCGGTGATGATGGGGGACTGTCAGGCATGCCACAACGAGCATGCCAGCGAATATGACGGGATGCTCAATCAGCCGCCGACCACCGTCTGTTTGTCCTGTCACGATCAGAATGAGCGCGACAGAGGGACCCGCAGTGTTCATGACCCGGTTGCCAAAGGTGCCTGTATGGACTGTCACCAGGGACATGCCAGTGAAAGCCAGGCCCTGCTGAAAAACGATTCACCGGCCCTGTGCTTTGACTGTCACGATCGGGGCACCTACGCCGATACCGCGAACCCGCATATGCCTTCAGAAAACGGCATGTGTCTGGACTGTCATGCGTCCCATAAATCCGAACAGGGCAATCTGCTGGTCGAGCGTGAAGCCAATCTGTGCTTTACCTGCCACCGCCAGACACGCAGCGAAATGGGACTGTTCAGCCAGCATCGTCCCTTTGCTCAAGGGCAATGCTCCGGTTGTCATGCCCCCCACGGGGGCGAGCATGACGGTCTGCTGGTTCAGACCGCTACCGGTGGCGCCATCTGCTTCAGCTGCCATGGTGACCTGGAGTTGCAAACAAGTGAAGAAACTGCCCATATGCCGTTCGCCGATGGCGATTGTCTGCTGTGTCATGGTCCCCATGGCACCGACCAGGCGGGGTTGATCAAGGGTCAGCCGGGGCAGGTTTGTCTTGACTGTCATGGCAATGTCGAAGACGAGATCAGCACTGCCACATTCAGCCATGAGCCGGTGGCAGAGAAGGACTGTGCCGCCTGTCATAGTGGCCATGGCACACCCCATGACGGCTATTTAAAGCGTGGACAGCCGGCCTTGTGCCTCGGCTGTCATGGCGAAGTGGCGCAATACTGGCGTGATGGGGCCATGCACCAGCCGGCGGCACAGGATTGCTCCATTTGCCATGCTGCCCATGGTTCCGATTTCAAGGCGATGACCGTGTCCAGTGTAGGTGAGCTGTGTGCGAGCTGTCACGATCAGGGAACGCCGCGTTTTGCTGCCGCCCATGAGGGTATCATTCCCGGTGCGGACTCTTGTGTTTCCTGTCACGATCCCCATGGTGGGCAGGAGCAGGACCTGCTCTACCCGGTTCGACATCAGCCGTTTACACCCAACAACTGTATCGCTTGTCATGAAGGGAGTACGCAATAATGTCCCCGTCTGTTTTTTTGCGGCCATTGCTGGCCACGACCGTGGCATTGCTACTGCTGGTGCTGAGTCAGGGAATGGTTTTTGCTTCTTCTGACTGTTTTAACTGCCACAATAGTGACGCTTTTGAGAAGAGGATCAACCATATGCCGGCGGAGTCAGGGGATTGTCTGGCCTGCCACAGTGCCCACGTGGCGCGTTTCGAGGGTCTGCTGCAACAGCAGGTGAATGAGCTGTGTTTTTCCTGTCATGGCGATGTTATCGACGGGCAGACGGCTCAGAACCTGATTCATCAGCCGGTTCGGCGTGGCGAATGCATGAGCTGTCATGAGCCGCATGCGTCAGATCACCAGGGACTGCTGACGGGGGAACTGGCCGATACCTGCTTCAGCTGTCATGACGAGATCTCACGCAGCTATGAAAATACCCATGCACCCTACGCCAGCGGGGATTGCGCGGCCTGTCATCTGCCGCACCAGTCGGAGCACCCGAATCTGCTGGTCAATGGGGGCGATGATCTGTGTCTGGGGTGTCATTCCAGCGCCACGGTGCGCGAGAAACATACCGGTTTTCCGGTTCCCCCGGCCAATTGCAGTTCGTGTCATAACCCTCACGGCAGCCAGCGCAAGGGGTTGATCCGCGACGTATTGCATGCGGCCTATGAGTCCGGCTGTACCGACTGTCATGTCGGCAGCCAGCCGGTGCGGATCGATACCTGCCTGATGTGTCACCCGGAGGTCAGCGACCAGATGGCTTCATCACATAATCACCTGGTACGCTATGATGAGAATGGGTGTGTGGCCTGCCACTCTCCCCATGCCGGCGATGATGCGCGCCTGCTGAAAGGCAAGGAACGCCATGTCTGCGGCACTTGTCATGAGTCGACCTTTGTCCGCCAGGAAGAGGCCGAGTTCAGCCATGAGAAGACCGACGCCTGTACCGATTGCCATGCATCGCATGGTTCCAATCATCCGGCGATGATGCGGGGCCCGATCAACGAAGTCTGTGGAGAATGTCACACGACCCACGCAACCTTCAGCCACCCGATCGGTGAACAGGTCTTTGACCCGCGTACCGGGCAGGTCATGACCTGCGGCAGCTGCCACGCGACCAAAGGGACAGATCATGAGTACCACACGCGGTTCAGTGGCACCAAGACCCTCTGCGTCCAGTGTCACACGGACCATTAATGGGACGCCAGGGATTGCGGCAAGGTTGGCACATTCAGGGAAAAGGGCGCACGACAGTGCGCCCCCTACAGGAGGATTGACGTATGATGCAGGCAGTAAGATCTGGCTTTATGACTTTTTCGGCACACTTCTGCGTGGTGGGGCTGCTCCTGATGCTACCGGTTGCTGCTGCCGCTCAGGCGCCCTGGCAATGGCAGATGAGCCTGAAGGTGGATCGCGCCGGTGACAGCATGTACATGCCTTCGGCGGTGGGATTTGATGCAGAAAGTGAGCGTTATTATGCGATTGATACGGGTCGTAACCGGCTGGTATCTTTTGACCGGGACGGGGAGCTGATCAGTGTCTTTACCGCCAATGAGCAGTTGCGGGCCCCTTTTGACATGGTTCGCCTTGACAGCGGTCAGCTGTGGGTAGTGGAAAAGGGGCGCAACAGTCTGACCCTGATTGATCTGGCCGCCCGTAAAATAGAACCGCAAATTCTCATGGATGGCGATCGCCGGATTTTTCCTGACCGGATCGCCAACGCAGATAACCGGCTGTATGTGCTGGATCGTTCCAGTGGCGATGTTTTGCTCCTCGACACTAACCTGGAGGTGCAGCAACGTTTTGGGTGCAACGACTGCAACGCCGGGTTGGTTGATTTTGTTGTGCTTGATGGGGATGTTGCGGCGCTCGCAGCGCGGGACAACAAAATTTTATACTTCAACAATGATGGCAGTATCGCCAGCGAATTTGATCTGGGTGATGAAGTTGATTTTCCTGTATCCCTGGCGGTTGGCCCTTCCGGCTTCATGTATGTGCTCGATCGCCATCAGAACAGCGTCCTGGCCTACGATGAGCAGGGCGCCTTCCGTTATCGTTTTCTTGATAACGGTCAGTCGGCCGGACGGGTTTACTTCGCCCGGCATTTGCGTTTTGACCCTTGGGGAAATCTGTGTGTCGTCGATGAAGGGAACGGTCGGGTTGAGATTTTTTCACGCTAGTCGCCTGGTTTGAACCGGGGAAAATAATCTGAACCGGGCGTTACCGGTGAGGAGTTAAGCATGTTTAACAGAGGATGGATTCTTCTCGGTGCCCTGGTGGTTGCCCTGATGCTACCTGCGACCCTTCGGGCACAGGTGCAGGGGAACTGTGTCCTCTGTCACACCATGCACAACAGTGAGCAGGGGTCACCGGTTGCCTACACCCTCGACCCTAATGGCCAAAGGGTTGTCAGCGAACAACCGCTGGAGAATCTTTTGCGGACAAACTGTATTGGTTGTCACAGTCATGCCGGAGCGGAAACGATTGTAGAAAATGAAGGGGTGCGGGTGCCGATTGTTCTCAACCTGACCGAACCGACCTATCCGCCGGACGGCTTGGGCACCTCGACTCTGGCTGCAGGTAATTACCACTGGATGATCAGCAAAGGCAGTGCCTACGGACATAATGTTGGTGGAATTATCGATGCGGATCTGCGGTTTTCGCCGATAACGGCTCCCGGAGGCGAAGAACGAGCGGAAAATTGTATTGACTGTCATGGTTCTCTGGCGACAGCTACCAGCAGTTGTGAAGGGTGTCATGTCCCCCAGCATCACGCCGAGGGTGCCGCAACTGTCGTCGGCTATGATCAGGGCTGGTACCGTTTTCTCGGTTCAGTGATGCAGCGTGATCTCACGGACGAGCCACCGACTGAAGGGGTTGTCGGGATTGAAGATCCCAATTGGGAACAGAATCCGGCAGCAGATCGTCACAATGTCTACCAGGGCGGCAGCGGACCCTACGCAAGTTATCTTGAAAGCGGCGTGATCAGCCAGAAGTGTGTCGGTTGCCATGGGCTTTTTCACAGCGATACGGCCACTGGTTCAACCTGGATCCGGCATCCGGTAGACGTTGCTATTCCGGATGCCGGCGAATTTGCCGCGATGTCACTGTATAATCCGCAGGTGCCCGTTGCCCGTCCCAATGTCAGCTCGGCGGATGCGGATTTTAGTCTGATCAACCGTGGTTCGGATATGGTGTCCTGTATTTCCTGCCATCGACCACACGGCTCCCCGTACCCGGCGATGTTGCGCTGGGGCTACCGCGCCTGGCCAGGTATTGACGAGCACACGCAGCAGGACGCCTACAATGGTTGTGCAGTCTGTCATACAAGCAAGGACTGATCATGTGTGAAACATCGGTTACCAAGATTAGTAAACAGATTCGCCTTGCAGCCCTGGTTTTATTGCTGTTTCTAGCCTCCTGTGCCCTGCCGCAGCAGGATTTGCGCCAGCCGCCGCAATACACGGAGGTGCCGAACCGGCCAGGATATGCCCGGCTCAATAGTTTTTTCGCGATGAAGGACAGTCGCGCTCCTGCGGTACGAATGGATATTGATGAGGTGTCAGTTCTTGATGGCCATTACTGGTTGCCGTTGACCAGCCAGCCGTTAACTATTGACAGCGAAGAGCTGGCCGATGCGCAGATGTTTCTCGGAGCCATCGTTCTTCCCCCGGGAACGTATTCATCAATCCGGTTCAGCTTCACCAGCATTCAGATCGGTGATGAGTCGGGAGCCTGGAGAGAGATTAACGAATTTCCCGCGACCGTTGAAATTTCACTTGCAGAAAAGATTCATCTCGCGGCAGATGAGAGCGCTGCGCTGTTTGTATTGTGGGATGTAGAACGATCGCTGACACGAGGTGGTGGCTTCGAGCCGAGATTACAGGTGACGGCGGCAACCAGGCAGTTGCCGCTGGACCTGCTGTACGTGAGTTGCCCTGATATTGATACGATTTTTGTTGTCCGCGCTGATGAGAACCGGGTTGTTGATGCCTTTGGGATCACCGGTGGACCAACCTGGATTAATGCTGTTCAAACGGGGGGAGATGGTTTTCTCTACGTTCTGGCTGCCCAAGATCGCCTGGTCAAGGTTGTCGACCTGTCGACTTTTCGGACCGTTGATTTTTTTCCAGCCCCCCTTAATGATGCTCCTACCTTTATGCAAGTCGATGCCGCCGGCAGGGTTGCCTTTCTGCTGGATGAAAAGAGCGGCTATGTCAGCCGGATGGATTTACGTTCAGGATACATCGAAGCACGCACATATCTTGGTTTTCAGCCCCACTTTGCCATCTATATTGAGGAAAAAAACCTGCTCGCCGTGTCTCTTGCACTGTCACAAAAAGTGCAACTGCTGGATGCTGACACGCTAGAGAACCGGGGTGAGTTGTCTACGGGGGGGCGCCCGCAGGGGTTGTTGTTTGCGAATGATATTCTCTATGTTGCCGAGCAGGGAGACGATACGGTTGCAATTTTTAATCTGGACAGTCGCAGAAGTCTCGGCCGGATTGCCGTCAACCAGGGACCGATGCGGATCGTTGATACAGACAACCAGATTTATGTCAGCCATCGAGTGGCTTCAAGTGTAGCGGCTTTGACGCCGGGTCAACTGTCGGTGTTCCGAGAAATTCCGAATCTGGGACGAACCACAGAGATGACCTATGATCCGACGTTTCGCAGGTTGTATGTGGTCGATGAGCGAGCAGGTGAGCTTGCGGTAATTGATGTGAATGCCAATCTGCTCATCGGTCGGGTTGAATTCGGGGCCCGACCAGTCGGTCTGGCGGTTTTACCATGAGTTATGTCATGCGATCACTGGAAAAAAAACGGACACACTGCAGCCGCTGCAGCACTGGTTTTTTTGCGGTTTTCAGCGGCATTGTTCTGATGCTGTTGTTACTTACGCCGCAACTTGCCGCGGCGCAGTCAGCGGATATCATAACGCCTCGCTCCGGTGCGACAGTGATCGCCCGTCATCCGGAAACCCATCTGGTGTTGCGCCAGGATACCCAGGACACGATCATTCGTGTGCAGATCGGTGATTCAATGCGCTGGCTTGATCCGGTCGTGTCGATGGAAGGTGCTGATGGGATCTACCAGCATTACCGCTTACCGCTCAAGCCGGGTAAAAATCAGTTTACCCTGATGCCGATGGAGCAGGACATGATAATCGATTACCAACAGGTCCAGTCGGAACTCAGTCTGCGACCTCGTGGTAAGGATGTCCATTATTTTCATCGTGAAAAAGACCTGCCGGAGTCTTGTCTTGACTGCCATCAACTGAAAAGCACGGAGCCTTCACCACCACTGGGGTTGATCAGACAGGATGCCTGTATGTCCTGTCATCAGCGGCAGGTCGGACAGAGTCGCTGGCAACACAGTGCGACCTTGAATCGCCAATGTCTGACCTGTCATGAGCTGCCCGATAATGGTCGTATCGGGATGCCGGCAGACCGCGTGCGCGAAGTCTGCCTCGGCTGTCATACAGGGAAAAAAGACTGGTTTGATAAAAAAGTGATTCACGGCCCCTTGAGCCTTGGCAGCTGTACCCTCTGTCATAGCCCTCATGGTGATCAGTTTGAACGACAATTATGGGCGGACCGCTCCTCGGATATCTGTGTCGGTTGCCACAGTGACATGGCGCAACTGGTAGCGGCCATCCGTTTGCAGCAGATACCCTTTGTCCATGGCCTGCTCAATGGTCCCGGGTGTATTGCCTGCCATGATCCGCATGCATCGGATCAGCTGTTCATGCTCAAGAAGCCGATCAATGAGCTCTGCCTGGGATGTCATCCGACGATAGCCGAGTCAGCCGGCCACCCGGTGGCCCGTCATCCGCTTTCAGGGCCCACCGAGCGCCTGCGCCCGGATCGTAAACTAAGCTGCACCAGTTGCCATGAACCACATGGTTCCTATAACCAGTTTCTACTGATTGAGACCAGCCAGGGGGGGCGTCTGTGCCGTGAATGTCATGGTCAGTAAGCAACGTAACGACCACAGTTTCCTGACCTTTTATGGTTATAGTGTCGCAGGGTCCATGGGCTCCGGTCTCTGGAGGAGCCTTCTGCTGATGACGGCGGCTCTGATTCTGTCAGCGACCGGTGTCACTGCTAATGTTTCGCTGGAACCGATCGCGGTAATGACCATTGATGATGATGGCAGATTACTCAACTACCCTCACAGCGTTTTTTATGATCCGGTTCAGGATGAAATCTATCTGGCCAATGGCGGAACCAGTCGAGTCGTGGTTTATGGATCTGATTTTTTCCCTGGTATGTCGATCGGTGTCTCGCGTGGGGTGGAGGCACCGCGCGGAGGCACTGTACTGAACAATGGCGACGTGTATGTGCTGCAGGTGCGGAATGCGAACAGCGAAAGACCGCGGATTACGGTGCTCAATGGCGCTTTTTTTGTCGAACGGGAAATTTTTCTGGACGAGATACCCGAAGCTGCTGACTATTCCCCACGACAGTTGGCAATCAGCCGTGACGGACTGATCTATCTGACCGGCAGTTCCAATCGCGGCGCGCTGGTGCTGGATGACGAAGGAAACTTTCTGCGCCGTTTACGGCCACGGGACCAGACCGCCAGAGGTGTCGTTGAAGAAGAAGACGAGGAGGAGGTGGAAGCAACCGCGCAGGAGAATGAGCCCCTGGTTGCTATTGCTGAAGAGACCGCGGCGCCCAGTATGGGGGATATTCCGGAGGAGTTTCGCCCGCGCAGTGGGCGCTTGGATCCGTCAGCCCAGGATCAGGATGGCTTGAGTCCGGTTATTGTTAATGATGTGACGATAGACAGTCGTGGCAGACTCTACCTGCTGAGTACGGAAACCAGTAAAGTCTACGTGTACGGACCTGACGAGGTTTTCTTGTTTTCTTTTGGCTCCAAAGGCGGAACGCCCAGACATTTGAGCCAACCAAGGGCGGTGGCTATTGATGAAGAGCGGGAGCTGATTTACGTCGCAGATTATATGCGTCATTCCATTCTGGCATACAGCATGACGGGGGAATTCAAATTTGAATTTGGTGGCCGTGGAACTGCTCCCGGCTGGTTTAATTTCCCCGAAGACATGACCATCAATAAAAGGGGTCAGCTGATCGTTGCGGATCTTTTTAATCGACGGGTGCAAGTTCTTGAAGTTAAATTTGAGGAGTCAGCGCCGGTGCCAGAGTTGCCGTCTGATAGAGGAGCAGGTGGCACACCCGGCTTGCGTTCCTCACCTGCGGCGGCAGGTGAGCTGACAGATGAAGCGACAGGGGCTGAAGAAATCAACCCGGCGACGGACGATGTGGGTGAGCAAGAGGTCGGCCCCCCGCTATTCGAAGAGGCGGATGGAGCTTTGCGTGAAACGCAGATTGAGGAAACTATCATTGTTGATCCGTAAAAACAGTTGATGGTTGATGGTTGATGGGGTGCCCGGTTCGGGCCACTCCGGTGCATATGTTGAAAAGGGGATCAGATGAAAACGATGGATAACATACGTGATCGATTGATCTGCGCTATCATTGTCGGACTGATCTGCCTGGTACCTGCTCTTGTATTGGCCGGATCTTACCGCGATTCAGCTCATGGTAATGCTGAGTATGGTGTCAACCGCACCAATCAAGACGGTCGTTATGCTGCTTTTGCTACCGGTAACTGCGCTCATTGCCACGAAATGCACGCGAGTCTGGAGGGCACCGACCCACTGCCTGCCGGCGGGCCGGCAGCTCATGCGTTGTTTGCTCCGGGGTTTAATGTTGATCGTACCCAGGGTCCCTATCTGGAAACCGATAATTTTTGTTTTTACTGCCACAGTGAAACGACCGGACAGATGGTTCGCAATCAGGATTACAGTACCACCTTTGGTGGCGGGACTGCGGGTACCGGTCCACAGTCAATCATGACTGCCTTCAACCAGACCTCGTATCATAACCTTTACGATATCAAAGTGTTTCTCGATAACAGTCTTATCTACGGTCCCTGGTTTTCGCAAAAGGACAATCCTTGTAGCGCCTGTCATGACTCTCACCTGGCCCGGCGCAACTGGGATAACAGTCAACCGGGGTATCCATTGCTCAGCGCCATTTCACGTCCCGGGGACGGGCAGCTTTGGGGCGAGACGCAGGTGATGGCCGGGTATTTCGATTATGAGGCCCCCTACGCTTTTGCCGACAGTCGTGAGCCGGGTGGGGTCGGACAACAAGATGGTGACAATACTCCCGATTACGTGACTTTTTGTGCCAGCTGTCATAACGCCGATACCGATATCTGGAGTACCACCCTTAATCGCAACCTGAAGCGGATCAACTGGGACGACATCGGATTGAATCAGGATAAACACGGTAAATTGGCCCGCGACGGAGCTGTTTATTTGCGGGAACCCTATGCCTTTGCGGCGGGTGTAAAAACAAATTTTGTATTGTCGTGCCTCGATTGTCACGAACCGCATGGTTCGGACAATATCATGCTGCTGCGAACGCGGATGAATGGTGAGGATCTTGGCGGTCAGATCAGCTCAACCACGACCCTGGGCCTGGCCTGTGCTCGCTGTCATCAGGATGATCTGGCGGCAACAGCAGGTCGTGATAGTGTGGCTGGAACCGGCGAAGCGGGGCGCTGGCAATACGTTCACCATCAGGCCCCGGAGGCGCCCTATACCGGAACCGGAGAGTGTGGCGTGTGTCATGGTCCGGGCGGTGGCTCATCTCCGATTGATTGCGGTAATTGCCATGGCCATGGAATGACGGATAGTTGGGCGCCGACCCAGGGCACCGGGCGGATAAGCTTCTGATGGGGAATCCGAGGGTATGCTCTGGGCGCATGCAATGCATCCCCATAAAAGAAAAGCCCGGTTCGGGCATTGATGGAGATAAACTGTTGAAACTTTATCTGCACATACTGATTGCTGGTGTTTTGCTCATACTGACGGCACCGGCAGTTGCACAGGAATTCGATCGCTGCGACGATTGCCACGCGCAAATCCTCGAGCGTGATCGGATGCAGATGTATCAGCATCAACCGTTCATCCAGCAGGAATGTCGCAGCTGCCATGCGGTGGCTGAGGAGGCAGCTGCGCCAACCCCGGGGCGAGCCGGTTCTCCCAAAGGACTGGATCGGCGTCGTGTTACCTGGCTGGAAGAGGGCGCTATGGCAAAAACAGAGCACAGGTTTCTGTTGCCGGCGGATAAGCTTGGTGACGTCCTGGTGGTAGAGGTCCATGACGAGCAGGGCGGGCTGAAGCACACCGAACTGCCTGTTCCTCACCTGGTTGATGTGGCCACAGTGGCTGACGCTGGTCGCTCTCCTGTGATCACTGACGTAGAGGTGCTGGAAGTGCGCCGTGGTGTTTTTTTGTCGGTGACGATTGGCTGGAAATCCGACACCCTCACGAACGCTCAAGTGTATTATGGTCTTGGAGACATGTCGCAGTCCGTCAGCAGCGGAGGGAATTTCGGTACACAGCACCAGGTTGTTCTTAATCAACTAAAGGCGGGGAAGACCTATCATTACAAAGTTGTTTCCCGTGATTTATTCGGCCGCGAGCAGGAATCACAGTCCTTGACTTTTTCCACGGCCAGACCTGTATCGCGATCCATGACGACAGCGGAACCTGCGGACAACAAGGGGCCGGAGATTGCAGATAGCAATTTTCAGCGGGTCGGGTCGGATTATCTGTTCAGCTTAGAGTTAGCAACTCCTGCGACGGTTTATATCGGTCGTAAAGGGGTGGTACGAAAACAAGTTGCCGAAGCCGCAGCAACCGCAACAACCGCAACAACTGGTAACGATAAGACCTCTCATGAGGGGTTGAGTACGGGGTCGGTGTTGACAATCAATGCGTGTCGAAATTGTCATCAAAGGCAAACTACCGCTACCCATCCGGTCGGAGTACTGCCAAAATCTGGAATGGAGATCCCACCGGAGTACCCGACCCTGCCGGATGGACGAATCTCCTGTATCTCCTGCCATGCCGTGCACGGGTCCAATAACGAATACCTGGCGCGTAAACCCGGCAGACGTGATCTGTGTGTCGGTTGTCATCGGGATATGCTGTAACTGCATCATCACAAGGATATTTCTATGGAAGAAAAAAAGTCGAAAAAATATAAACGCAAAAAGTTGAATCTGACTGTAAAGCGTGAATTTCAGATCTGGCTGCTGCTGCGGATTATCGGTGTCATTGTTATCAGTACCCTGGTGGCGGTGCTGATTCTGTATTTTTATTCTCGTCAGGAGATTTCGGCCTCCTTTTATTCGGCTCATATTCAGATTCGCCGGGTCAGTGATCTCCTTATACCGGTGATTGCTGCCGGTGCCTTTATCAGTCTGCTCAGCGGTATTCTGCTGGCGCTTTTCCTGCCCCAGAAAATTGCCGGGCCGATTTTTCGAATCCAGAAAGGATTGGAAACTATTGGGCAGGGAGATCTGACCGAGCATATTGTGCTGCGCCGCCACAGTACCTTCAAGGATCTGGCTGAAGCTACAAATAACATGACCGGCAATCTTCGTGAACGGGTAGATGAGATCAAGGCTGTCCAGTGCGAGCTGGACAGGCTCTTGCTGTCTCTGGAAAATGAGGATGTAGGACCTTTGCTGGAGCGTCAGAAAAAAGCCCTTGCACGTTTGCAGACCACCAAAAACACCGAATAGATTTATGAATCAAGACAGAGGGCCTGATTTTCTTCTTTAACCAACGCTGGTAGTGATTTCTATGAATTTTTCTTTACGTGGACTCTGGCTTTTTTTTGCCTCTGTTAAACTGGCCCTTTTTACCCTTTTCGTCCTGGCGGCGACTTCCATTTTCGGTACTTTTATTGAGCAGCAAAAAGCTCAGGAGTTCTATATTGATAAGTATGGTGAGTCGTTGGCGGGCTTTCTTGAATTGCTCAGCCTCACCAATATGTACAGCTCCTGGTGGTTTGTGGCCCTGCTGCTGCTTTTTTCCGCCAATCTGGTTGTCTGTTCAATAGAACGTCTTCCGGCTGTCTGGCGCATGGCAGTCGGCTCTGGTAGTGAGATGACACCGGAACAGGTAAAAAAGATGGCCTGTTCTTTTTCGTTGACGGCTAAATCCCCGGTCAAAGAAACAACCCAGAAAATTGAGGAAATTTTAGTCCTTCAGGGCTGGAAAAAGCTGTTGATAAAAAACACTGACGCTGATTCGTCCAGTGTGGTGGCTCAGAGCGGGGGCTGGACACGACTGTCAGTTTACCTGGTTCATGTCAGTATACTGATTGTTTTGCTCGGGGCACTGATTGGAGCACTCTTTGGTTTCAAGGCCTATATTTTTCTGCCGGAGGGCCGATCGAGCGACACGGTTTTTTATCAGAGAAACGCTGAAGAGCTGCCGCTGGGTTTTGAGATTTATTGCGATCAGGCACAAAAAAGTTTCTACCCTGACGGGATGGTCAGTGAGTTTCGTGCCGATATGAGAATTCAGGACACGCAACGCGGAATTGCATTCAATAAGTCAGTGATTGTGAATGATCCGCTCAGCTATCGGGGAATCAACTTCTATCTTGGTGATTTTCACCCGATCGATGAATTTTTTGTCGTGATTAGCGACATTCAAAAGGGAACTGAACAGGCGTTCCGGGTGGGCGCAGAGATGGACTTTCCCTGGCCCGACTCTCAAGTGACCGCACGTCTTGAGGAATTTACCCGCGGTACTGACGGGGAGGTTCTGTTGGCCAGAGTGAATTTGAGTGCTGATCAGGACAAGGAATCAACCGAGGTATGGGTTCGCAACAATCAGGCTGCCACAGTAGAACACGGGGGCCGAGAGTTCAGAGTGAGTTTAGAACAGTTGACGAGCGTCCTTTTACTGGTCAACAAGGATCCCGGGGTCATGGTTGTCTGGGTCGGTTTTATTTTACTTAGTGTCGGTCTTTATATCAGTTTTTTCATGTCTCATCGACGAGTCTGGGTGTGTGTTTCGGCTACTGGAAAAGGAACTCGCATTGTCGTCGGCGGTAACAGCAATAAAAACAAGCCGGGCTTTGAAAAGCTTTTTAATAAACTGAGCGAACAGGTCAGCCGGGAATTGTAGATCATATCCTGTGGTTCCTTGTCGGGGTAGGCCAAGATGGGGTAGCGATATGGTGTACTGTAGTTCCCGGTGGTTTATTGTAAGGGGATCATCTTGTTGATATCAACTGGCGCATGGCCGTTTAGGCGATTGGGAAGCTTTGTCGCTGCAATGATCATTGTGGTGGTTGGCCTGTTAATTTACTCAAATACCTTTCAGGTCCCTTTTGTTTTTGATGATAACCATGCGTTGATCGAGAACTGGTCTGTTCGACATCCCGAAAATCTTCAGTTTCATGCTCCCCGCTACCTGGCCTATCTGAGTTTTGCCCTGAATTATCATCTTGGTGGCTATGCAGTGAGTGGCTATCACATAGTGAATCTTGCCATCCATCTCATCACCGCGTTGCTTGTTTACCTGTTGCTGCGACTGATTTTAAGAACGCCTTATTTTATGTCGCTGAACGATCAAAAAGCGGGTGCAGGGCTGGTCGCACGTCGGCGTACCCCCGCGTTTGATTTGTTGATTCCGCTGTTTGTAGCACTGGTGTTTGCTGTTCACCCGATTCAAACGCAAGCGGTGACCTATATCGTTCAGCGCATGACGTCGTTATCGGCTCTGTTTTACCTGCTGGCAGTTGTTTTGTATGTTCAAGGGCGGCTTGTTATTGAGAACATCAGGCCTTCCAGTGCGGAACGAGATGGCGGGTTGCAAGGATCAACACCGGTTCTCGCAGGGGCATGGTGGAAAGGGGGATTGCTGATCGGTGCTGCTGTTGCGGCCACTATATTAGCGATGAAAACCAAAGAAACAGCCTTTACCATCCCTTTTGCTTTAATCCTCTGCGAAGTCTATTTTTTTCGTGGCCAGTGGAAAAGAAGATTATTATTGCTGCTGCCATTTCTGGCTACTCTGCCCATTATCCCTGTGAGTGTAATACTTGCGGCACAGTTGGCTGAATCCTCAGAAGCGAATATTCCAGCGGCTGAAGATGGAGTGTTTGCTGCCGGAAATTTATCACGTTCAGTCTATCTGTTTACGCAATTCCGCGTCATTGTGACCTATCTGAGACTGCTGATTTTTCCGGTCAATCAGAATATTGATTATGATTACCCGGTTTATACCTCCTTTTTTACCGCGCCGGTCTTTTTATCTTTTCTGTTGCTGGCCGGTTTGTTCGGGCTGGCGGTTTATTGGTATTTCGAGTCTGCACAGTCTCGTGTTTTGCAGAGCAAGGCACAGGACATTGTGATACCGGGGGCGCCTGCACCGAAGGAGGCTACACGTCAGTGCCTCCTTACGGGTGGGTTGTTGCGGTTGGTGTCTTTTGGAATTATCTGGTTTTTTCTCACCCTGGCAGTCGAGTCCAGTCTGGTGCCGATCAAGGATGTTATTGCCGAGCATCGTCTCTATCTGCCGAGTATCGGTTTTTTGCTGGTTTGTGTGTGTAGTGTTCTGTGGTTGCTTCAGTACTCTGGTTCCGCAGTCGCTGCCCGGATTGTTGCTGTGATTGCTGTGGCTCTGGTGTGTGTGCTGGGCTCTGCAACATTTCAGCGAAATGCCGTCTGGCAGGATGACATCGGGTTGTGGCAGGACGTGATTACAAAGTCACCGGGTAAGGCGCGTCCCTATAACAATCTTGCAGTTGCCATGCATGGCAAAGGACAATTTGCAGAGTCGATTGATGTTTTATCGCGTTCTGTCGAACTTGATCCGGAGCATCCCCATGCTTATAACAACCTTGCTCTGGCGCTGATGATGACGGGACGTAGCGATGAGGCTATCCCTTTGCTCAAGAAAGCTATCGGTCTGGATTTGCGCTATGCTGATGCCCACATTAATCTGGCAGCGGCATTTAACCAGGTTCGGCAATTTCAGCAAAGCATTCAATTTATGGAGCGAAATATCAGCTGGTTGGATCAGCGGGCGGAGGCTCATTACCACCTTGGGGTGGCATATGCTTTTACCGGCCGGTACGACGCTGCACTGCAGCGGATGGAGAAGGTCAAGACCATGGGCGCTGATGAACTGGTCAATGACTTGCTGCGTTTGTTGACCCCTGGTGGGAGGCAATAGGGTGGTGATGAAGAACAACAGAAAGCGCTTTGCTATCGGTTGGTTGGGCAAAGCAGCTGATCGTGCAGTGACTAAAACATTAAGAGGTGTTTTGCTGCTGTTGATGGTTCTGCTGGTATTTGCCTGCACTGACGAGGTAGAGGAATCGTCACCCAGGGTAGAGGAATCGTCACCCAGGGTAGAGGAATCGTCACCCAGGGCAGAGGAGTCGTCACCCAGGGCAGAGGAGTCGTCACCCAGGGCAGAGGAGTCGCCACCCAGAGCAGAGGCTCCGGCAGTTGAATCGGTACCTGAACAGGTTGTGCCCGAGCTGGAAACTTTGCCAACAGAAAACGTTCCCGAACCGACCTATTTCAACCTGACCTATCTGGCGACGGAAGGTGGATCACTGGTCGGACCGGTTGAGCAGGAGATCGAAGAAGGGGAAGATGCCCTTGAGGTCACGGCCGTCGCGGCTGACGGGTTTGAATTTGTCGGTTGGAGCGACGGAGTCACGGCTGTCGTGCGAAGAGAGCAAGCGGTTGCTGAGAACTTGACGGTAACGGCAACGTTTGAGCCATTGATTTATGCTGTGACTTATCGGGTTGAGGGTAGCGGCAGCATTGAAGGGGCTATGTCCCAGAAGGTTGGCCATGGAGATGATGCCACACCAGTGACGGCGGTGCCCGCGTCAAATCATCATTTTGTTGGCTGGAGTGATGATGTCACCGGTGCGCAGCGCAATGATCGTGCTCTGACGGGACACCTGGAGGTAACCGCCCGCTTTGCTGTGGATCGGTATGAAATCAATTATATCGCTGGAAAGAATGGCCGGATCAGTGGATCTGCGACGCAACATGTCAACCATGGGGAGGATGGTCAGCCAGTAACCGCTGTTGCTGTTGAAGGACACCATTTTGTGAGATGGAGCGATGGTATTACGACAGCCCGCCGGATGGAGAAGTCCGTGAAGAAAAACCTCTCGTTTACCGCGGAATTTGAGGTTAATTCCTATACCGTCGAATATAGTGCCGCTGTGAATGGGCGACTGGCAGGAGAGGCGTCTCAGCAGGTTGCTTATGGGCAGAGTGGTAGCGAGGTGGAGGCAGTTGCTGACGCAGGATATCATTTCGTGCGTTGGAGCGATGGTGTCACCTCTGCGCGACGTCGGGATAAGGATGTTCGCGCTGAGCTGTCGGTGACGGCACAATTTGCCGTTAACACTTACTCCATTGGCGGAACAGTCCGGGGGCTGGTGGAGGGAACCAGCCTGCAGATTCACAACAACGACAGCGAGATCCTTGGCATCACTGCGAACGGGGAGTTCCGTTTTGCCAAAGAACTTCTCGATGGTGCCGAATATCAGGTGGGAGTCGTTTCCCAGCCGCAGGAACCGAACCAGATTTGTACAGTGACCGGAGCTGCAGGTGCGGTCGGCGGAGCAGACGTCAACGGCATTGTGATTGAGTGCGTGTTACAGACCTACGCTGTTGGGGGAACGGTGAGGGGTTTGCCGGCACAGAATCAGATTGTTTTACAGAACAAAGGCCAGGATCGGCTGACAATAACTGCTGATGGTCCCTTCGTGTTTCCACTGACGCTGGATGATGGCAGCAGCTACGAAGTGGAGATTGTCTCGCCTCCACGTAAAACAAACTGGATTTGCGATATTCACAACCCCTTCGGCCTGGTGGCAGGAGAAGATATCGACAATGTCGAGGTTGATTGTTACCCGCAGGTGCTGCTGAAGGCCGAGGCGGGTATTGGTAAGGTACGCCTGGGCTGGAATCATTCTGACTTTGACGGGGTGGCTTTTGATTTATGCCTGAGCCGGGAGGAGATCGGTGCTGGAGATTTTGAAGGTTGTCGCCAACTGGAAGGTGGGGCGCAGCGTGCCGGGATCAGCGAGGGATTGATCATCGACGACTTGCGTAATAACCAGGTTTACTGGTTTCAGTTGCTCGCCCGCTATGCAGGAGGACGACTGACGTATTCCGAACCGGTTACTGCTGTTCCTTATGGTGGTCTGAATGACACAGGTATCGACTGGTGCGCTGACATTGCAAGAAACCAAGAGATGACGGGGGTACGGGGAGACAGGTTAGCTGCTTGCGATGCTCTTGCGGAGGCATATCCGGGCCAGGATGCCATGTTTGGCTATGATCGGAAGGCAATGACCCGAACCTTGAAAAAGGTGGGGTCCGGTTCAGCTGGTTTTGATTTTACCAAGGTGTGCCGCAGCGGTGAAACTGCCGGAGAAGGGAAATGCCCCCCTAACCCGATGCCGGGACCGGGCTTCGATCATTGGGCCTGCAATCGTGATAATGTCACCGGATTACTCTGGGAATTGAAAACAGAAAGCGGTATGCGTGCGACCACAAACACCTACAGCTGGTACCAGCCTGACGCTGCAACCAATGGCGGAGATGAGGGCGTTGAGAACGGTGGCATATGTCAGGGGAGCAACTGCGATACCTTTGCTTATGTTCAGGCTGTTAATAAAGAACAGTTGTGCGGTACCACTGACTGGCGCGTGCCATCGCGTCAGGAGCTTCTGTCTATTGTTGATAATGGGCGCTTCAAGCCAGCCCTCGACACCCGCCAGTTCCCGGATGCTTCTTCACAATATTTCTGGACGTCATCCCCCTATGAGGACAATAGCCAAGTCGCCTGGCAAATTTATTTTCTCTATGGCGAAGCACTGACGACAGAAAAAAAACAGGCCAAACAGATTCGACTGGTCAGTTCAGAGTCAGCTACCTTTGGTAAGAATGACACAGCGGATAAAGTATGTCATGAGTCTATTATCCGGTCGTCGCCCGATGATGTTTTTGAGCTTGGCGCAGAGGGCACAGCAACTCACAAGACCACCGGTTTGATGTGGGCACGCTGCAGCCTTGGTCAACAGTGGACTGATCAGGGATGCACTGGCGAACCGGCGCTGTTGACCTGGCAAGAAGCCCTGACGGCGTCAACCAATCAAGAAATTGCCGGTTTTAGTGACTGGAGACTGCCAAACAAAAATGAGCTGGAATTTATCGTGGAAGACTCCTGTTCATTGCCGGCGATTAATCGTCATGTTTTTCCTGGGACCCCAGCCCTTTTTTATTGGACCGCTTCTCCTTATGCGGGTTCTGATCTGGGTGCCTGGAGCGTCGATTTTGGTTATGGAACGGTGAGCGCCACGGTGAAAACAGGAAAGTTACCGGTGCGTTTAGTGCGCGATGTTGTGTGGTGATTTCCCGGGTGGGGGTTATCCAGGGCGCATTGCATGTGCACGATAATACCTCACCCGATTATGCTATGGAGGATTTGATCTGTTCGATCATGGGGCCGGAAATATAAAAACCATGTTGATGGATGAGTTCATCAAGTATTTGAAGTGTAGCTTCTGCTGTGGACAATTTTTTCTTATTGGCTAGTATCAGGATCCCGATTGTGCCTAAAACGGATAAGCCCATCCGCTGGGCTTTTTTCCTGGCCAGAAAGTCATCCAGCAAAACAAATTCGGCTTGAATCTCCCGAGCGAGAACCATCGCTTCGAGTTCGCCGGTATGCAGTCTGCCAAGTGCGCCTTCCACGAATTGTCGACCGGACGATGATATCGGAGTTTTATTGATCCATTGAGGGAGGCTTAGACCTCTTAGCTCATCATAGACAGCCTCGGGGACATGGATAGGCGAGAACAATTCGCTGAGGAGATTTAGAACGCCCAATTTTTCCAGAAAGATAATCGGACTTGTGTTGGAAACAATCAGCATTGGGACTGCTCAAGGGATTGGGCTGTTCGTAAATCCTCGAGCACTGTTTCGTCATCGACAAGAAAGCCCTTGTCGAAGTATTCACATAATCGATATCTGAAAGCTTCAAAGCTCAGATCAGCTAATGACGCAGCAGTAGCAAAGCTTATCTGCCTGGCGTGATAGAGTCCGGCTGCAAGAAAAAAATCCGCAGCTTTTGAGCCGTTCGGGCCGAGAACATCATGTAATTGTTCTTTTAAATCCTGCATTGTGCGACCTCCGAATGGATGTTCAATAGCAATGATAACTGATATCTTGCAAAATCAACAGAATTTATCGGTTGGATGCATTGGTTGCGCCCGAATTAACATCGGGGAGGGGGAAAGGGTATTCCACCCGAGGATGCGCCGGCGGCGGTCCGTGCGGTTGCACGGTTTCGATTATGGTACTGCGGGGGCGTATTCCATCACCATTTGAACGAATGAACGTGATTTTTTGTTTGGTGATGATATTGCCGGCAAAATAGTGGTGAATGATTTCGGGGCGGTGGTTGGGGAATGATGGCATGCTATCCTGGATCATTTCTGTCATGTTGAATTGGGCATGTTTGTTGTGATGCCCAATCATGATAACGATAATTGAAAATTTATCATCCGTAGGGGCGACTCATGCGTCGCCCGCTTACGCGCCCAACACGAAGATGGCAATCAGCCAGGAAAGGTAAATGTAATGCGGGGATACGACATGGTAAAGCGAATATTGGTCACGGGGGGCGCCGGTTTTCTTGGCTCTCACCTCTGTGAACGTCTCCTCGCCGAAGGCGATGAGGTTTTGTGTGTTGATAATTATTTTACCGGACGACGTGCCAATATTGCCCATCTGTTGGATAATCCCCGTTTTGAGGTGATGCGTCATGACATTACCTTTCCTCTTTTTGTCGAAGTTGATCAGATTTATAACCTGGCATGTCCCGCGGC
>JAWOFG010000056.1:0-2742 GCA_046482365.1 Pelovirga sp.
TACGGAGGTAAAGGCCCGGACTGGTAAATATGATTTTACATCACCATCATTCCCGGGCAGTATTTCCAAATAAGGTTGTCAGCAAAAAGTGCCTGTAAATGCTATTAGATGTCTCACTACGCCGCAAGGAGGGAATATGTGCACGGATTGTGGTTTCACAGAAAGGCCAAAGAATGGTTCCCCGTCGTCGCAATCAGTCTTGCAGGGAGTAACAACACTTCCTGGTTGCCAGGTACGGCGCTCGTTTGCTTTCGGATTGATGCTGGTGATGCTGATTCTCTCCGGTTGTGCTATGCAGTGGCAGGAAAACTGGCAGGTTGTGCCAGCCGATCACCCGTCACCAGCGGCCACCCGCCTGTCAGAGAAGGCCCAACAGCTATTTAACGAAGCAGATGATGAACAGGGGTTGCTGGCTGCAATTGCCGCCTATGAGCAGGTTCTGGCCGTCAATCCGGGGGACCGCCAGGCCTTAACGGCCTTGAGCACCCAGCACATTCTCCTCGGGACCGCTTATACTTCAGGACGTCGCGACAAATCCCGCCTGTTTCTCACCGCCATGGATTACGCTGAACAGGCCATGTACAGCAACGAGGCGTTCAGAGCACAGGTGGCAAAGGGGACCCGGCCGTGGGATGCGGTGGAACTGCTTGAGGCCGACCAGCTCGAAGCCATGTTCTTCTGGGTCAAAGCATTGCACTATCAGTTTAAAGAGGGGCTGACCCTGGCCGGCAAGATTGCCAATATTCGCTGGATGGAACGTGGCCTGAAGGTGCTTGACCGCATCGCCGAGATTGATCCTGATTTTGGTGGGGGCGGGGTTGAGTTTGCCATGGCAATCAGCTATGAGGTGCTGCCGCGCCGATGGGGCGGTTCCTCCGCGCGCGCAGACGCTTATATGCAGCAGGCCGTTGAGAATTACCCGAACTGGCTGCTGCCACGCTGGGCACGGGGCCGATATTATTATGTGATCCGTGGCGAGACAGAAAAAGCACAGGCGGATCTGGCTTGGGTCGCCAGCCGCAACCTGCAGGATTACGACGATCCCTATCCCTGGAAACGGTTTTTTCAAGCTGACGCCGGCAGCTTATTGCCCTGAAGCGGACGTTTCTTCGTACCCCAGCGGCCGTTTCGCAGTTCCACCCTAGTTCGGTGACCCACGTCCGTGGAGCAGTTCGAAGACTTCGCCCGATTGTTTAAGATCAACATCAAGACCGCGGGATCAGCACTAATCCAATTTAGAGACCCATACTCCCACATTGAGGCTCGCCCCCGGCGCCCCGACGAAAGATCCGGCAATTGGCGGCACCGATTCTGGTAGCATCGCCACCGCGACCGCAATATGGTCAGTGCCGACGATTTCACCAGTGGTCGGGTCGAAACCCTTCCACCCCGCACCGGGCAGGTAGACTTCAGCCCAGGCATGGGTTGCGCCGAGGTTCAGCGCTGACGGCGGTGCATTGAGATAGCCGCTGACAAAACGTGCGGCGAGGCCTAAATGTCGAGCAGCCTCCATGAACAAATTCGCGAAGTCTCGGCACGATCCGGTTCTATAGGAAAGGGTCTCCAGAGCAGATTGAACGCCGGGCTCTTCGCGGATGCGATATGCCATCTCTTGCTGAATCTGACTGCAAAGTCGCTGCAATATGGTGTAAGTCTGAACCTTTTCGCCTGGTGGGCAGAGGTTGGCAACCCATGCCGTCAGCGGGCTCGTGATGGTGTCAGCCGGAGACTTGAGGAAGGGCGACAGCAGCAGCCGATCCTCGGGGGTATATGCAAATGGAAAGGTTGTCGCGTATTCGGCCAGGATGAAATCAAGTGGCGCCTGGTTGTACTGTTGAATGATGACATTGCTTTCGATCGAGAGCTGATTGGTTGGCTCTGTAAAGGTTGCTATGGCGACCGAATTATCTTCCACATCCCGATGCCAGCGCAGGGTCGCCGGAGGGTTGATCTCCAGCGACAATGATTCAATCCGCAGTTCATGCCCTTCCCGTGGCCGCAGCCGTAACGCATGCGCTTCGAGGGTGACCGAGGAGGAAAAATTATAATAAGTACGATGAAGTATTTTGTAGCGCTGCATATGCCATCCAGGTCAGCAAAATGATATCAGTCTCAGCCAGTTATTCGCTGGCACCGAATAGAATATTATAAATCTACAGGTAACCGATCCCACTTACCACTGTGTATTGCAATTAAACTTTTGCAGCATATACCTTTATTCCGCACTAAACATGACCAGTGACCAGTGACGAATGAATTGACCTTCACCCCCAGTCCGTTTAGTCTCTTACAAATTCAACGACTTTCGCGGGGGGGGCGATGGCTGGATCGGGTAAGTTCAGGGAAAAAGGTCAATAAAACAACCGCCTGTGGCCGTTTGGCTGGGGCGGTTTTTTTGTTGGAAATGACACAAATCATCACGAAGGAGGGGAAATGTGAAATACGCACGCATCTTGAAAACCGGATTGCGCGCGTGCTGTTTGCTTTGAAGGACGGCCAGATTATCTTGCTGCACGGGTTCATCAAAAAATCGCAAAAGACCCGCAGGAAGGATCTTGATTTGGGCAAAGAAAGGATGAAAAAGCTATGAAGCGCAGTAACCAGCACATCGGCAGTGATTTTGATGCTTTTCTGGCAGAAGAAGGGATTCTGGTAGAGGTGGAAGTTGCTGCAGCCAAACGTGTGATTGCCTATCAGCTGCAACAAGCCATGGAGCAGGAGCTTCTTACCAAAAGTGCCCTG
>JAWOFG010000059.1:0-10524 GCA_046482365.1 Pelovirga sp.
TCTGCTTTTGCTGCCAGTACGGCCGGCGCAGGCGAAGGAGGACTCCTGGTCTCCCTGTTCCTGGGCTTCTTCGCTTTGATCGTGGTGTTCCAACTGGTGCCGGCGGCCCTGATGCTGGTTGGTGTTCTGCGTGGGCTGTTTGGCCGTGACCGTGAAGCCGTCAAGGTGAAAAGTTAATTTTCAATAATCACTAATAACCCTCAGGCACCTGACCCAACAAACGGTCAGGTGCCTGCAACCGAAATCGATCTATCACTAAGGAGAAACATCATGAAATCACTATTGTCATCCCTCGCCGTTGTCCTGCTTCTTGCTGCCCCTGCTTTTGCTGTTGACACCGCGGTGACCTACAGCAGCGGATTACTGGTTCTGTTGTTTGTCGGCTTTTGTGCCCTGATCATTGTAGCGCAACTGGTACCGGCAGTGCTGATGCTGTTCGGTATGACCAAGGCTGTCGCCCAGGGCTCACGCAAGACAGCTGCCGCCAAAAACTAAAACTAACTCAACATTCCAGTTAACCAACAACAATGGCAGGTGACCCAATAAAGGTTACCTGCCATTGTTGTTGGTGCTGAACATACCGGCGCAAAGACAAAAAACAGCTCTATTCCTTAGAAGTCGCTGTCTCAGGGTTACAGATGGCTCTGGCGGTCCTGCTTAATATTTGTGGGCGGGGAAAAGTGTTTTTGGGGGGAGAGGTCTGGTTTTACTGGAAAAGTTGTTGTCACCTGATACACTCAGTAGATAGGCTTCGGGTTCTTTTTTGTTCAACACTGGACGATATTGAGTCCACATCCGAGAAGCTTACTGGAGTCCGTTTGCCTCTCCCGGTACAGGGAGTTTTCACTTAGGCGGTTACATACACAAGGGAGGATGCAAATGGATAAAATTCTGCGTATTAACATGGGAGTTCCTGGTGGCCCTTCTCAGCACATTGAAGAGGCAGGGGAGTTTAGTGCTCTGGGCGGCCGGGCAACAACGTCAATGATTGTCGCTAAAGAAGTCCCTCCGGATTGTCATCCACTAAGCGCCGAAAACAAGCTTGTCATTGCTCCGGGCATGCTCAGCGGAACAACCGGCGCCATGTCCGGTCGGATTTCCGTTGGTTGTAAAAGTCCGCTGACCGGTGGCATCAAGGAGTCTAATGCCGGTGGCCAACCTTCCCAGGTCATGGCCCGACTAGGCTACGCCGCGATCATCATTGAAGGCAAGCCGGCCAGCGACGATCTGTATAAAATCCATATCGACAAGGACAAGGTCACGATCAGTGTTGATAACAGTTTAAAGCTGATGGACAACTATCCGCTGATTGAAAAATTGCGTGGAGAATACGGTGATAAAGCCGCATATATGTCCATCGGCTCCGCCGGCGAGCGCAAAATGGCCGCAGCCTCCATCGCCTGCACAGATACCGAATTACGTCCCAGCCGTCACTGTGGGCGGGGTGGTGTCGGCGCGGTTATGGGCGCCAAGCAGGTCAAAGCGATTATTTTTGATGACAGCGGCTGTACCTATCGACAACCGCAAGATGCGGAAAAATTCAAGACCGCCAATCGTGCCTATGTAGAAGGGATTCGCAAGCATGCGGTGTCGGGAGAAGGATTACCTGCTTACGGAACCAATATCCTCACCAACGTCATCAACGAGGCCGGTGGCTACCCAACCAGAAATTTCAAAACCGGCTTCTTTGAAGGAGGTACCAGCATCAGTGGCGAGACCCAGGCGGAGCTTGAGGTCAAGCGAGGTGGTCTGCCCACCCACGGTTGTCATCGCGGCTGCGTGATCCAGTGCTCGGGGACTTATAACGATAAAGACGGCAAGTTCCTGACCAAACAGCCCGAATATGAAACCGTCTGGTCCCATGGTGGCCACTGCGGGATTGATGACCTTGACACCATCGCCATGCTCGACTATCTGGATGATAATATCGGTGTCGATACCATTGAAATGGGAGTCGCCATTGGAGTCGCCATGGATGGTGGGGTGATTGAATTCGGCGATGGCGAGGGGGCTATCAGACTGGTTCGTGACGAAGTCGGTAAAGGAACTCCCTTGGGGCGGATTCTTGGTAACGGCGCCGAAATGACTGGAAAAGCTTTTGGTGTTGACAGAGTTCCCGTGGTTAAGGGACAGGCGTTGCCAGCCTATGACCCGCGCGCGGTCCAGGGGATCGGTGTAACCTACGCCACCAGTACCATGGGCGCTGATCATACCGCCGGCTACGCTGTTGCTACCAACATCCTCAAAGTCGGTGGCGATGTTGATCCGCTGAAGCCTGAAGGGCAGGTCGAACTGTCACGCAACCTGCAGATTGCGACAACCGCCATCGACTCCACCGGCATGTGTCTTTTCATTGCCTTCCCGATTCTCGATCAGCCGGAAACCTTTGATGCCCTGCTGGATATGCTGGGAGCCTTTTACGGTATCGAGATGACCGGCGATGATGTCGTCGCACTGGGTAAAAAGGTTCTGAATCTTGAACGTGAATTCAACAAAAAAGCCGGTTTTGGCGCGGAAGACGATCGTCTTCCCCGGTTTTTCAAGACCGAACCTTTGGCACCGCACAATATTACCTTCGCGGTCAAGGACGAGGAGCTTGACGAGCTTTACAACTGGAGCTGATGTTTGTTGATACCTGATAGAAAACCGGGGCACCTGCAAGGGCCCCGGTTTTTTTAATAGAAAGCTGACTATGCCCACTGCTGCCGATCTGCAATTGCAGTTAAATCTGGATTCCGAATTGATCAGCGCATTTTACCCGCTGTTGCAAAAGGGTGTTCGGCTACCGGTGGCAACCGGCTGCAGCATCATCAAACTGCTCAACGACCAGCTCGGTATCGCTGAAGCCTATGTTCTGGATCGGATCACGACCCTGTTTCTTGATGGCAAGCCAGTTGATGATCTGACCTCCTCAGTGGTCGACAACGGATCGGTCCTGGCTCTTTCAGCCGCCCTGCCCGGGCTGGTCGGTTCAACCATGCGCCGTGGTGGACATCTGGCTGCCATGCGTGAAGCGATCAGCTATCATCCCCCCCAGGCAGTCACAACCGGGTCAGGCACAGTGATTATCAAACTTTTTAATATCCCCATGAAAGAGATCGGCCCTCTGCTGCTGGAGCAAGGTGTTGTTCTTACAGGATCTGAGCTGATGACATTACTGGCAGACGGGGGGGCGATGTTCCAGAAGGGGTGTGACTTCGTTACCCTGAATGGCCGGTCCAGCCACTGCGCAGAATTCACTGAACAACTGCCAACCATCGTGGCCCCCCAACAGACAGCTTTAGTCAAGGTAAGATGGAACAAGGCTGTTTCGCAGCGGGCCGGGGTTCCTCCTGCTGAAAGAGCGTCATGATGAAAATTACCGTCAAACTCTTTGCCTCCTTTCGGATCGGTCGCTTCGATCGAGACATCAGGGAGTATCCACCAGCAACAACCGTCGGTGATGTTGTCAGGGATCTGCAGATCCCCGTAGCGGAGGTTGGTATTCTGTTGCTGAATTTTGTTCATGTTGATTTACAACGGCAACTTGCTGACGGTGACGCCCTGTCGATCTTTCCTCTGGTCGGGGGGGGCTGATGTGAAGAATCTTGACCTTGCGCAATTGAACAGTTTTATAGCTGACCACGCACAGGGCGATCTTGTTTCCTGGGCGCATGAACAGCAATTGATGGATCTTTTTGAATTAAACTGCCACGAAGCAGACGCGTTGATCATGACGGCCGGTTTTCTGCCGGCACGCTACCAGCGCAACCGTCAGATGATATCAACTGAGCAGCAACTTAAGCTATTAAAGTCACAGGTGGCCGTGGTCGGTTGCGGTGGTCTGGGTGGCTACGTCATTGAAGAACTGGCCCGGCTGGGTGTCGGGCGCTTAAGGGTGATTGATCCAGACGTTTTCGAAGAGCACAACCTCAATCGACAACTGCTATCTACTATCGACAATGTCGGCACATCCAAGGCTGTTGCCGCGTTGAAGCGGGTTCAGGATATCAACCCTGCGGTTAGCGTCGATCCCAGGCAGGTTAAAGTCGGATCTGATAACGGGATTGAATTGCTGACCGGCATGGATGTCGTGGTTGACGCCATTGATAGTATCAGTGGTCGTCTGGAACTGGCGCAGCTGTGCAGTCAACTTGATATCCCCCTGGTGCATGGGTCTATTGGCGGCTGGTTTGGACAAGCGGGGTGCATCAAGCCAGGGCAATCCACCATGCAGAAGCTCTACCCCAACCCAACCGCAGACAGGGGGATTGAGTCCACATTCGGCACTCCGTCCTTTACCCCGGCCGTTGTAGGAAGTATGCAAGCAGCGGAAGTCTGTAAAATTCTTCTGGCACAGGGACGGCTGTTGGACGAGGGGATATTGACAGTCGATTTGCTGCAGATGCAGTTCGATAAGGTTCCGGTGTTATGAAACAGGCATGTAGACTATGCTGTTCACCGGAAAAACTCAAAATAAACATGAGGATAGAATGATAAGGCTGGTTTCAATCGGATTAGCTGTTTTTTTCATGTGCGGTCTTTTCAGTTCAGTAACTGCGGCTGAACGGCTGCGCCTGGCCACCACCACCTCCACCGAAGCCTCAGGTCTGTTGGCGGCGTTGCTGCCTCTCTTTGAGCAGGCCAACAACTGCAAGGTGGACGTCATCGCCGTCGGTACAGGCAAGGCTCTCAAACTCGGAGAATCCGGCGATGTGGATGTTGTGCTGGTGCACGCCCGCAGCCTGGAAGACCAATTCATGGCCAATGGTTACGGCAACGACCGGCGCGATCTCATGTACAACGATTTTGTTCTGCTTGGTCCGCCACATGACCCCGCCGACGTTTTGGGCAGCAACGATCTGTCAGCGGCGATGGGCAACATTGCTAACTCAAAATCCAGTTTTGTTTCACGGGGGGATGAATCCGGCACCCATGTTCGGGAATTGCAGCTCTGGCAGGCGGCCGGCCTGACTCCGCAGGGGGACTGGTACCTGGAGGCGGGACGCGGCATGGGAGAAGTCATCATCATGGCCAACGAACGACAGGGCTACACCTTGAGCGATCGCGGCACTTATCTTACATTTAAGGATAAGATTGATCTCAAGATTGTCTTTGCCGGAGATGAGCGCCTGTTTAACCTCTACGGGGTGATCATGGTGAATCCCGCCCGCCATCCCCATGTTAAACAGGGGTTAGCCCGGAAATTCCTTGACTTTTTGACCTCTGAGGAAGGACAAGGTTTAATCAACGGTTTTCAAATGGCCGGAGAGCAGCTCTTTTATACGCACTAAGAGGCATGCGTGAACTATTTGTCCGATTCCCTCCTGGCCGCTGTTGCATTAATACTCAGTATTGACCGGGAGGTTCAGCTTGCTGTCTGGACCTCCCTTTATACTGCCGCTGTTGCCATCGTCATAGCTGCTGTGTTTGGCATCCCGGTCGGCTTGTGGCTCGGGTTGCAGCGTTTTCCCGGGCGCAGGATCCTGATTACCCTGCTGAATACCCTGATGGCGATGCCGACGGTGGTCATCGGTCTGGTGTTGTTCGGCCTGTTCAGCCGCCAAGGGCCGTTGGGCGAGTTCGGGTTGCTGTTTACCCCGGTGGCGATGATTGCCGGACAGACCCTGCTGGCCATTCCCATCGTCGCCAATTATGTTCTCGCCTGCGTCAATGGCGCTGATCATCGCGTGATTGATACCGCCAGAACCTTAGGCGCTACGCAGTTCCAAGCGTCGATCCAGCTGATTAAAGAGATCCGCTTTGGAGTGATGGCGGCGCTGATCGCGGGGTTCGGACGAGTGATCGGTGAGGTCGGCGTGGCGATGATGCTGGGTGGCAATATCCGTGGTTCAACCCGCACCATGACTACCGCCATTGCGCTGGAAACCAGCAAAGGGGAGTTTGTTTTTGGCCTGTCTTTAGGTATCGTTCTGCTTTGTGTAGCATTGATTGTCAATTTGTTTCTGAACATCCTGCAACAAAGGTAAGGTCATGGAGCCGGTTGTCTGCTTGAAGCATATTGTCTTTAGTCGGGGCAGTTTCCTTTTGTCTATCGAGTCTCTGGAACTTGTACCCAAAAAGGTTTATGCCTTGACCGGAGCAAACGGCGCGGGCAAGAGTACTTTGCTGCGCATCATAGCCCTGCTGATCAAGCCACAGCGGGGAGTCATCCAGTTCCCCGGCTTAACGAGCGGAGATGCGGATCAATTGCGCAAACAAGTCACCTATGTGGAGCAGTCGCCCTATCTGTTTCAGGGGACGGTCAGTGACAACCTGTCTTTCGGACTAAAATTGCGCGGGGTTGGCCGCAAGGAGCAGGTACGGAGAATTAATCTGACCCTGTCGATTGTCGGGCTCGAAGGGTTTGAACAGCGTAAAGCCAAGGAGCTGTCGTGCGGTGAAATCCAGCGGGTGGCATTGGCACGGGCCCTGGTGTTTAAGCCCGAGGTGCTGCTACTGGATGAACCAACGGCAAATATCGATGTTAACAGTCGGCCTGCCTTTGAGGGGTTGCTGGCGCGACTGCCAAAATATGGCGTCACGGTTGTCTTTTCTACCCATGACCGCTTTCAGGCGCAGCGGGTTGGTGCCGAGCTACTCTGCATCCGTGATGGCAAGCTACAGGCACAGGATACATTATGTCTCTTTTAAACAACCTGCCTGATAACAGTGTACGACGCTTGACCAAGGTGATGGTCAGGACGATTCACCTGATCGGTATGGCGGGAATGTTCGGTGCTGCCATGTATGGAGCCTCGGAACCGACCTATTTTTACCTGACCATGATCTCAGGCATTGCCCTGGTCGGGATGGAGGCCTGGTCCGGTTGGATCTGGTTTGTTCAGTTACGGGGGTTAGCTGTCTATGTGAAATTGCTGCTGTTATTATCATTGCATTTCGCCTTGCAACACACCATTGTCATCCTGATTCTGGTGATTGCCATTTCCGGCTTTATGTCCCACGCCCCGGGCTGGATTCGCTACTATTCTCTGCTGCACAGAAAGGTTGTCTATTCGCAGAAGGATCTGCTCGGATAAACAACAGCTGACGTATCAACAGTACTGTTACCATCAAGACAACAGGAGGAAAAAATGAAACACGTCGTTATTACCGGAGCAAACCGGGGCATTGGCCTCGAATTGGCACGTTACTACCAGCGTGAGGGGTGGCTGGTCACCGGCGTTTGTCGTGAATCCTCACCGGAGCTGGGAGCGGTAGCCGAGGTCATCGATGGAATCGATGTTACCAGTGCCACAGATGTAAAACGTCTTGTTGATAGGCTGAACGGCAAAACCATTGACCTGCTGATCAATAACGCCGGCCTGCTGAAAGATGAGGTGCTCGGTCAGCTTGATTTTGATTCAATCCGTCTACAGATGGAAATCAATGCCTACGCGCCATTGCGCATCAGTGAGGCTCTGTTACCCAACCTTGTTGCCGGCAGCAAAATCGCCCTGATCACCAGTCGCATGGGCTCTATTGCCGACAACGATTCCGGCGGACGTTACGGCTACCGTGCCTCCAAGGCCGCCCTCAACGCCTTTGGCAAGTCTCTGGCCGTCGATTTAAAGGATCGTGGCATCGCGGTGGTGCTACTGCACCCCGGTTATGTGAAAACGCGGATGGTCAATTTCGGCGGGTTGATCACACCCGAAGAGTCGGCGCTGGGACTGGCACAGCAGATTGCCGTGTTGACTCTTGAAAACAGTGGCTCCTTCTGGCACAGCAATGGTGAAGAATTGCCCTGGTGATTGCAAAAATTCCAGAGGGGTTGAACGATTTAGGTTGTTTTTTTAGCTAAAATCCCTATAGCTACGGCTGGATTATTCTTTTTATCTAATAATTTTTGGAGAGGGTTTGCTCTCTGATTTTTTTTGTGCTTTTATGTTGCCTCGCTAACAGTTTTAGCGATCAGTTGCTGGATGGGGGAACCCTTAATCTTCATGGCAATAATTTTTTAGTGAAAGACCCCCATGCATCTGTTGACCAATCGACTCATCGTGCGCTATCTGCTGATGCTGTGCGCCACTTTCGGGTTGTTCCTCATTCTGGTTTTTGCCATCCAGACCTACGCAAAATCCCTTGAAGCCGATATCAATGTCACCGAAATGGATTTTTTACAGCGGATAGCCCAGATCAAGGAGGTCCGCTCGATCCTGTACAAGATTGAGATCTCCTTTCACTCCATCGCCACCAGCCCCATCGCCTCAGCCGAATCACGTGAGCAAATAGCGGCACAGGTGGATGGATATATTGGCAATATCCTGTTATTGCACACCCTACTCGCCGATGCGCAGTGTCTTAGAGGTCTTGACGCCAAGAACAGGCTTCTAACCGATCTGCCGGAGCAATTATTTCAGCTTGAGCCGCTGCTTGCGCAACTGATCGAAACGGTCAATCTGCGTGACAAGCTGTTGACGGAAGAAGATCAGAATCTGCTGTTGCCGGTTGCCCGTAAGGTGCGCTTGATCACTGTACAAATGCCCCCGCTGTTTGCTCAGATGCATACCCTGGTTACCACCCTGGTCGAACAATCGGAGCAGGAACTACAGAACCTCAGCCTGATCAACCGTAATACCAAGCTCCGCTATTTTCTCATTGAGATTGCCATTATTGCTTTTTGTGTTGCCCTGTTTGTGCTTTTTACCGTCATGATATTCCGGCAGCTGCTGGCTCTCTATACGCGGCTGGAAAAACAGCTGAAAACCGATCCTCTGACCCGGCTTCCCAACCGCTACGCCCTGACGGAGCAGCTGTTATCCTGTCCTTGCCCGTTACTTGGCGTGATCGATATCGACAGCTTACGTACCATTAATGAGCTTTACGGTGCTGATGCCGGCAATGAATTCCTTATTCAGTTGGCGGCCCGACTCAAAGAGTTCGCTCAAGAGGAAAATCTTCAGCTTTTTCGGACTTCCGGAGATGAATTTGCACTGCTGGGCAGTGGCGTAAACAGTTCCGCAGATGATTTTATTTCCAAATTGCTGAGCATCCTCGAAGAGACCAGACGCAATGGCTTCACTCTTGCTCAAATCAATAAAAGCGTCAAAGTAACCCTGACCTGCGGTGTCTGCACCGAAGCAGACAGTTCGTTTGAAAAGGCTGAAAAAGCCCTGCATCGGGCCAAGCTTGATCGCTTGACCCTGGTGATTTATGATCACTCGATCGATAGTTCGGAGAACCTGCAGGAAAACGCCCACTGGATCGATCAGATTAACGCTGGTCTGGAAAAGGACGCCTTTATTCCGCTATTTCAGCCGATCGTGAACGCACAAGGGTATCCAGTCAAATTTGAAGCCCTGGTGCGTTTGAAGATCACCAACAATCAGGGCCTGGTTGAATATATCCAGCCTATCTGTTTTCTTAATCTAGCGCACAGGATTAAATCCTATCATCATCTGTCACGCATGATGCTGTTCAAAAGTCTTCAGCACGCTAAAGACCATGGCTTGAAGATAAGCGTCAATCTCAGTTATCAGGACCTGATTAATCAGGTCTTGATCGAAGATTTGCGCCAGCTTATTATTAGTCTCGATATCGGCTACCAGCTTACTTTTGAGATTGTTGAAACCGAAGATATTAAGGATTACATGCTGGTCAAGGAGTTTATGGACATGTTCCGGTCCCTCGGGGTCAAGCTGTCGATTGACGATTTTGGTTCCGGTTTTTCCAACTTCCACTCCATATCGATCCTGCGACCTGACTACATCAAGATTGATGGCAGTCTGATCAAAAACCTCGATCGTGACTTTTTATCCTGGACCCTGGTGAAGTCGATCTGTGTTCTGGCGCGTGAACTGCATATCCAGACAATTGCTGAATATGTTCACTCGGAGGAAGTCTTTACTAAAGCCAAAGAATTGGGTGTTGACTTGTTCCAGGGTTACTACTTTTCCGAGCCGGTGGCCGATCTTCTACCCCTCGATCAGACTCTGATCCCCATCAAGGATTCATCCTAGTGGTCACCCTGCTGCATCAGGAACGTCTTGATCTGGTGGTTGAGGCATTATTGACCAGTGGCGCCTCATCGGTGCTGGATCTGGGCTGCGGGCCGGGAGAATTATTACTGTTACTGGCCGAACAGCAGCAGTTCCATCGTCTGGTCGGCATCGACACCTCCGTTGAGGTATTGCAGGAAGCCCGCCGGCAACTGACCCACCACCAGCACCTTCCCGATGGCAAGCGCCTGGCTCTCTATCAGGGTTCTTTCACCGACTGGATCGATGATTTACAGGGGTTTGATGCAGTCGCAATGGTTGAGACGATCGAGCATATACCCCCCGGACGTCTATCCTTGGTGGAGCGAGCCGTATTTATCGGTTATGCGCCGCCGACGGTGATCATTACCACTCCAAACAGCGAATATAACCCCCTTCACGGCATGGCTCCAGGACGATTTCGCCATCCTGATCATCAATTCGAGTGGGACCGGCAGAAGTTCCGCCGCTGGGCCCAAGGAGTCGCTGAGCGCAATGGCTATCGAGTGAGCTTTAAAGATATTGGTGAAGTGGATCCGGTTGTTGGCGGTTCAACGCAGATGGC
>JAWOFG010000079.1:0-28018 GCA_046482365.1 Pelovirga sp.
GGTCATGGTATCGGCCGCCAACTCCATGAAGATCCACAGATACCCAACTATGGTTCGCCTGGTGCCGGCCCCAGATTGCGTCCGGGGATGACTCTGGCAATAGAACCGATGGTCAATGTCGGCAGGCCCGGTGTGTCGATTCTTGACGACGGCTGGACTGCTGTGACGGTCGATGGTAAACCCTCAGCTCACTTTGAGCATACGATAGCGATAACTGAAAATGGTCCGGAGATACTCTCCCGGATTGATACATAGCAACTCCCATTTAACGTCATGGGAAATGGATAGGAAAAGGATCTCACAATGAAGGTAAGAGCTTCGGTCAAGAAGATCTGTGATAAGTGCAAAACAATCAAACGTAAAGGTGTTATCCGGATCATCTGCGAGAATCCCAAACACAAGCAAAGACAGGGATAAGGCCCTAGGAGGAAAAATTGGCACGTATTGCTGGAGTTGATCTCCCGCGCAACAAGCGCATTGAAGTGGCAATGACCTATGTATATGGGATCGGCCGCACCAAATCGAAAGAAATTCTTGATCAGGCGGGAGTTGATTATAGCGCCCGTACTGATGATCTGACCGAGACTGAACTGGCAACGATTCGTGAATTGGTTGACCACAACTGTCGGGTTGAGGGTGATCTGCGGCGTGAGGTTTCGATGAATATCAAGCGTCTGATGGACCTTGGATGTTATCGCGGACTTCGTCATCGTAGAGGTTTACCTGTACGCGGACAGAACACCAAGAATAATTCACGGACACGTAAAGGTCCTAAAAAGACCGTTGCCGGCAAGAAAAAATAAGCGGAGTTATCATGGCTAAATCAGGTAAAAAAGTCGTACGTAAAAAGGTTGAAAAAAAGAATATCGCGCGCGGAGTCGCACATATCCAATCGACCTTTAATAATACTATTGTTACCATCACTGACCCTGTGGGTAATGTAGTGGCCTGGTCTACCTCAGGGGCAAAAGGTTTCAAGGGATCACGTAAAAGTACTCCCTTTGCCGCCCAGATTGCTGCTGAAGAAGCTGCAACCAAGGCTATGGAGCATGGGATGCGCTCGGTAGAGGCCTATATCAAGGGTCCAGGTAGTGGTAGAGAGTCTGCTTTGCGCGCGCTCTCCCTCGCCGGACTGACAGTGACAATGATCAAGGACGTCACTCCAATCCCCCACAATGGCTGTCGTCCACCCAAGCGCCGTCGCGTATAAGCAACAAGGAGGAAGAAGTTGTCTAGGTATTCAGGTCCTGTCTGCCGTCAGTGCAGAAGAGAAAACACAAAACTGTTCCTTAAAGGGGACAGATGTTACACCGATAAATGTTCTGTGGAACGCCGCAATTACGCGCCTGGACAGCATGGGCAGCGTCGTTCTAAAGTATCCGACTACGGTGCGCAGTTACGAGAAAAACAAAAAGTCAAGCGTTCGTATGGCTTACAGGAAAAACAGTTCAAGCTGTATTTTACCAAGGCTGATCGGATGCGCGGCGTAACCGGCGAAAATTTGCTGACCCTTTTGGAAAGACGTTTCGATAGCGTCATCTATCGCCTTGGGTTTGCAGCGTCAAGGGCACAGGCCCGTACCTTGGTCCGTCACGGTCATTTCCAGATCAATGGTCATAAGGCCAACATCCCATCCCAGTTGATTCGGCCCAATGATGAGATCAGTCTGATTGAGAAAAGTCGTCAGATTACCTCTATCAATGAATCGCTGGATAGTGTGATGCGACGTGGGCTGCCTTCCTGGATAGAGCTCGATCGTGATGCTTATAAAGGCACGATGAAGACCCTGCCGGTGCGTGCAGAGTTGACAACACCAGAGATTAATGAACGACTGATTGTCGAACTCTACTCAAAATAATCACAACCTCGCCAAGGACTCTTGAGAGGGAGGTTCAATAAATATGTACAAAAACTGGAGAAATCTGATCAGCCCTAAACGACTTGAGGCTGCTGAACTGACTTCCACTTACGGTAAGTTCGTTGCTGAGCCTTTTGAGCGCGGGTTTGGGACGACCCTCGGCAACTCATTGCGTCGGGTTCTGTTGTCGTCACTTCAGGGTGCCGCCATAACATCCGTGCGCATTAAGAATGTTGCCCATGAATTTTCCAATGTTCCCGGTGTGACTGAAGATGTGACTGACATCATTCTTAACCTCAAAGGGGTTAAGGTCCGTCTGCATGGTCATGATAGCCGTAACATTCGTATTGTTCAAAAAGGCCCGGGGGTGGTCCGTGCCGGTGATATGATCACCGACAGTAATGTTGAAATACTCAATCCCGAGCACCACATCGTGACCTGTGGTGAGGAGTCAGACCTGGAGATGGACATGGTCGTCTCCATGGGCAAAGGTTATGTGTCGGCTGATCGCGGACGCGATGACAGTGCTCCGGTGGGAACAATTCCAATCGATGCGCTCTTTTCCCCTATTGTCAAGGTCAATTACAACGTGTCCAATGCCCGTGTTGGCAATATGACTGACTATGACAAGCTGACCCTAGAAGTTTATACTGATGGCAGTGTGACCCCTGATGATTCAGTAGCCTTTGCTGCAAAGATTCTTAAGGAACAACTGCAGATCTTTATTAACTTCGATGAAGATCAAGAACCACAGGTAGAGGAAGAAGAGGGAGAGAAGAACAAGATTAATGAAAACCTCTATCGTTCTGTCGAGGAGTTGGAACTATCGGTTCGTAGCGCCAATTGTTTGAAAAATGCTCAAATCAACCTGATTGGTGAATTGGTTCAACGCTCCGAGTCTGAAATGCTGAAGACCCAGAATTTCGGTAGAAAATCACTTAACGAAATCAAGGATATCCTTGCCGATATGGGCTTAGGCCTGGGGATGAAGATCGATTCTTTTCCTGATCCCGATTACTTGAAACTGATACGAAAAGGTCAGGATGACGAATAATCGTCCTGTGATTGTTTAAGAAAGGAACATCCCGATGCGTCACAATAAATCAGGAAGAACATTAGGTCGTAAACCAGACCACCGCCAGCATATGATGCGTAATATGGTGACCTCTTTTTTTCAGAACGAAAAAATAACGACTACTGTTACTCGTGCCAAGGAATTGCGCAAGTTAGCAGAAAAAATGATAACACTTGCCAAGCGCGGCGACCTTCACTCCCGCCGTCAAGCCATGCGTGTCATTCGTGAGCCCAAAGTGGTGGCACGTTTGTTTGAGATGATCGCTCCGCGCTACGCCGGTCGTCCCGGTGGCTATACCCGCATTTTGCGTCTTGAGAATCGTCTTGGGGATAATGCCCCGATGGCGATCATAGAGTTGGTTGAAGAGGGTTATGTTGCTCAAGCTACTGATGATGCTGACAGTAATGACGTTGAATCAGGCGCTGGCGAACAAAAGGAAGCCGCCACAAATTGATTAGAGCCAGTCGGTTTATCTTTAAGGGCAAAGAGATATCATCCTCTTTGCCCTTTTCTCGTTGTTGGTGAAGATCAAACAGGTTGTGTTTGCTTTAAGGGGACTGTGATATGGTGTTACGCTACTAATAGTAATCCAACTGATTTCAACCTGGACTGGTGGACATTATGCACGAAAACAAGATGCGTTTGCTTCAGGAGTCAATCAGCAAATTGCTCCGCCGCGATGCGACACCAAACTTAAAAAAAGTACTGACAAAGATCCACCCCGCCGATATCGCACATATCTTTCGATATTTTAATATTCAAGAGCAAAAAACCCTGCTTTCTTTAATTCCGGAACTTGAGCGGGCAGCAGATGTTCTTGCTGAATTAGATCCTGACTCCTGGCCGGAACTCGCCGGCCTCCTTGATCGTGATTATCTGGTTTCCGTTGTTCATCAAATGGCCGATGATGACAGTGCGCTGTTTATTCGCAGTCTTCCTGATAGCCTGGCTGAAGACTTGCTTACGGAAATGCACGATGATCATTCTGAAGACGTCGAACGTTTGCTGGCTTATGACGAAGACTCAGCCGGCGGCATCATGTCCACGGATGTTTTTTTTCTTAATCAGGACATCAGCGTTAAGCAGGCGATTGAAAAATTGCACGATGCTCAGGATTACGAGATGGTTTTTTACGTCTATGTTACCGATGAGCATAACCATCTGGTTGGTGTCCTGTCGCTTCGCCAACTGCTGACCGTACCCCCTCACACTAAACTATCGGCGATCATGTCTACCAATGTCATACGAGTGCGGGTTGATATGGATCAGGAATATGTCGCCGAGCTGGTGGCCAAGTATAACATTCTTGCAATACCTGTTGTTGATGAGCACGGCAAACTCATGGGGGTCATTACCGTTGATGACGTTATCGACGTTATGCGCGATGAGGCAACCGAAGATATCCTGCGGATGGCCGGGACAACCGAAGAGGAATTGCTGCTTGGATTCCGTTCCTTCAGTATCGCCCGATTGCGTTTGCCATGGTTATTGATGACCCTGCTCGGAGGTGTCACAACCGGCTTTTTGATGTGGATGTTCAAAGCGACCCTGGAACAGGCGATTATGTTGATCTCGTTTGTCCCGGTAATTACCGGCATGGGTGGTAATGTTGGAGGACAATCTTCGACCATTCTGATTCGTGGTTTTGCTACCGGACGCATTGATTTTGGTAGCCTGCGCCAGGTGTTTTTCAAGGAACTACGGGTCGGGGTGATTATGGGCTCGGTCTGTGGTCTGGTGATTGCCCTGGTGGCGATGTTCTGGCACCAGAATCTGTACCTTGGTCTGGTTGTTGGCATTGCGATGGTGGCTGCTATCACCGTGGCTGCCTGTATGGGTGTCATCGTCCCGTCTTTTTTCAAAAAAGTGGGGATCGATCCAGCCATTGCGTCCAGCCCCTTTATTCAAACTGCCAACGATATTACTGGAATTCTAATCTATTTTGGAACGGCGACGATCTTTCTTCGGCTGTTAATCTGATCAGAGTGCGACCATGAAAGGATCTCTGCTACGCTGTGAAGGAGTGGTGTTACGCCATGTTAATTATGGTGAAGCGGATCGTATCGTCAGCGTGCTTACCGCAACCTGGGGGATTAAAAAGGGATTTGCCAGTTCAGCTCGCAACAGCCGCAAGCGCTTTGGGCCGGCCTTGGAACCTTTTAGCCAGGCAGTGTTTCACTGGCGTCAGGGAAGGGGGGACCTTTGGACCTTGCAGGAGGCCGATCTGCTTACCTCCCGCAGTGGCTTGCGCACCGATCTGGAACGTCTGGCTCTTGCTGGTTACGGGGTAGAACTCGTCGAGCTGCTGGCGGCTGAAACAGAAGATTATCAGAGGATTTACGAACTGCTGTGCAGTTATCTTGACTTCCTGGACCGGGGTGGTGACCATGCCGTCGCGCGCCTGTTGTTGGAGTTGCGGCTGGTTTATCTGCTCGGTTATATTCCCCATCTATTGCACTGCAGTGAGTGTCTGAAAATATTCGATAATGAGCCGATTCGTTTTGATTCCCAGCGTGGCGGCAGTCTTTGTTGCGATTGTGCCGGCACCAATGATCTTGAGGTCAGCTTGGGCAGCCTGGGCTCTCTGGCACGCTCACTGCGTGTCTCCCATCAACTGTTTGATGGTTTTAAGCTTGGCGCTACAACGATTCGTGATGGTCATATGCTGCTTTCCCAGGTGCTCCGTCAGATTCTGCCACGTGAACCCAACTCGTTGAAATTTCTCGCTCGCTTAAGTGCCCGTGAATCTTGACATCCTTAAGGGTGATAGCTAAACTCCCGGTCGCAGATGACCATTCCTTTTACCCGCTGTGACGGGCTTTTGCCTGTTTCTTGGAGGTACCGTGACTTTTCAGGAACTAATCCTTTCCCTGCAGAACTTCTGGGCCGCCCAGGGGTGTATCATTCAACAGCCCTATGATATCGAAAAGGGCGCAGGAACCTTTAACCCTGCAACATTTTTGCGTGCTCTCGGTCCTGAGCCCTGGAACGTCGCTTATGTCGAGCCGTCACGGCGTCCTACTGATGGGCGTTATGGTGAAAACCCTAATCGCTTGCAGCACTATTATCAATTCCAGGTCATTCTCAAGCCGTCGCCCCTCAATATTCAGGATCTGTATCTTGATTCGCTCAAGAGTTTTGGTATTGATCCCCTTGCCCACGATATCCGTTTTGTTGAAGATGATTGGGAATCCCCTACCTTAGGGGCTTGGGGTCTCGGCTGGGAGGTCTGGCTCGACGGTATGGAGATTACCCAGTTTACCTATTTTCAACAGTGTGGCGGCATCGATTTGAAACCGATCCCCGGAGAGATAACCTACGGTATCGAGCGTATCGCCATGTATCTTCAGGGCGTAGATAATGTCTACGATCTGGAGTGGGTCAAGGGGATCCGCTACGGTGATGTTCACCATCAAACCGAAGTCGAATTTTCCCACTACAACTTTGAAGAAGCTGATACTTCAATGCTGTTTCAGCTTTTTACTATGTACGAAAAGGAATCGCTGCGACTGGCTGAGAAAAAGTTGGTATTCCCAGCCTACGATTTTGTCCTGAAGTGTTCACACACATTTAACCTGCTTGATGCCCGCGGTGCTATTTCGGTGACCGAGCGCGCCGGTTATATTGGCAGGGTGCGTAATATGGCCAAACTCTGTGCTGGTGCCTACGTTGAACAACGGGAACGACTTGGTTTTCCCCTGCTGAAAAAATAGCCGCATCTACCGGGTGCCAACTGCCTGCAAGGATTGGAGACATACATGTCTGCAGAACTGTTTCTCGAATTAGGTACCGAGGAGATACCCGCCGGGTTTATTCCTCGTGCCCTTAGCGATATGGAAAGCCTGCTGCGACAGGAGCTTGAACACGCCCGTATCCCTCATGGTGAGGTAAAAACTTTTGCCACCCCGCGACGACTGACAATTTCGGTTGCTGAGGTATCGCCGGTGCAACAGCGTCAGGAACTTGAGCTGACCGGGCCCCCCGCTCGCATCGCTTATGACGAGCAGGGGCAGCCAACCAAGGCTGCCATCGGTTTTGCTCGTAGCAACGGGGTTGAGGTGGCGGATCTGAAAATCGTGCAATCCGAAAAGGGGGAGTATCTTGGTCTCTCAAAGGTTATTGAAGGGGGGAATACCAGCGATCAACTGCCGGAGATCCTGACCCGTGTCATCAATAAAATCAGCTTTAAAAAATCCATGCGCTGGAAGGATCTGGATGTGCGCTTTGCTCGCCCGGTTCACTGGATCGTAGCTCTTTACGGCGGTGATGTGGTACCGGTGACCTATGGCGATCTGCATAGCGGGAACCGTTCACGTGGACACCGTTTTATGGCGCCGGATGAATTCACTGTTAATGGCGTTGAAGATTATATTGGAAAAGCTCGCCAACACCATGTCATTGTTGATATTGCCACACGCCGCCAGTTGATTGAAGAGCAGTTGCACACCCTGGCCGATCAGCTGGGGGGGCGCATCAATCCTGATGAAGAACTATTACAGGAGGTAACCTTCCTGGTTGAATCACCGCAGGCCCTGGCCGGCAGTATAGAAGCCGGTTTTCTCCAATTGCCTCCGGAACTGCTGATTACCAGCATGCGTGAACATCAGCGCTATTTTACTCTGGTCGACGAGCAGGGTACGTTGCTGCCCCATTTTATTACCATAGCCAATACCCACGCCCTTGACCCTGCGGTGGTTGTTGCGGGTAACGAGCGCGTGCTTAAGGCCCGCCTGGCAGACGCGATGTTTTTCTGGCGCGAAGATCAGAAAATTCCCCTTGTGAAGCGCCTTGACGCACTAAAAAAAGTTGTCTATCAGGCGCAGCTCGGTACCAGTTTTGAAAAAGTAGAACGTTTTTGTGAGCTTGCTGCTAACCTGGCAGAGCAGCTTGCACCGGAGACCCTGGAGTTGACGCGCCGCGCCGCCCTGTTGGCCAAGTGTGATCTGGAAACCGGCATGGTTTATGAGTTCCCTGAGTTGCAAGGGGTGATGGGACGCGAATATGCCCTGCTCGAAGGGGAGGATCCGCGGGTGGCAACCGCTATCTACGAACATTATCTGCCAACCCAAGCCGGCGGTGTACTGCCGAGTGATGATATCGGTGCTTTTGTCTCTATCGCTGATAAGATTGACACTATCTGTGGCTGTTTCAGCGTAGGTCTGATTCCTACCGGAACTGCCGATCCCTACGCCCTGAGACGCAATGCCATTGGCATTTTGAGTGTTATCCTTGATCGTGGTTATGCGCTCTCCATCCCCGAGCTGGTCTCCCGCAGTGTTGCGTTGCTTGACAGCAAGCGTCAGCGTCCGGCGCAGGAGGTTGAGGAAGACGTGGTCGCCTTCATCCGCTTACGGCTGGTCAACCAGCTGGCGCAGCAGTATCCTGCCGATATTGTTGATGCGGTATTGAGTGCCTCCTTTACTGAACCCGTCGATGCTCTGGCCCGCATTAAGGCATTAACGACGTTGAAACAGCGTGACGATTTCGATTTATTAAGTGTCGCCTTCAAACGGGTTGGCAACATAGTCAAGCAGCAGACCGATACCCAGCTTGATGAGCAGCTGCTGGTGGAGCCCAGTGAAAAGGACTTGTATCAGCAATGGCGGCTGGTGGAACAAAATGTTTCGGTAGCGATAAAAAGTGGGAATTACATTGCCGCCCTTGAGTCCGTCGCCCGGTTGCGCAAGCCGGTAGATGCTTTTTTTGATGATGTCATGGTGATGGTTGAGGATGTCTCGCTCAGAAACAATCGACTGGCCTTACTGACGGCGATTTCCACCCTGTTCAGTGGGATTGCTGACTTTAGTCGTTTGTCCTGAAGCACTATTTACTGGTGGTACTTTTACATGTAAGGAGAGATCAGGATGGCAAAATTCGTGTATTCTTTTGGGGAGGGACAGGCTGACGGCGACAGTACTATGCGTGAGTTGCTTGGCGGCAAAGGGATGAATCTTGCGGACATGACCTCGATTGGTCTGCCGGTGCCACCAGGTTTTACCATGACCACTGAGGTGTGCAAAGCCTTTTACGCCAACGACCGGCAGTACCCCCCTGAGGTTCGACAACAGGTAGCTGAGGCACTGCTGCTGCTGGAGAAACGGATGAACAAAGGGTTCGGCGACGCCGCCAATCCCCTGTTGGTGTCAGTGCGTTCCGGGGCACCGGCCTCCATGCCGGGGATGATGGACACAGTGCTCAACCTCGGCCTTAACGATCAAACCATTCAGGGGGTGATCAGACAGAGTAACGATCCGCGTTTTGCCTATGATTCCTACCGTCGTTTCATCCAGATGTATGCCAATGTTGTCATGGGAATGGACGGCGAAATCCTCGAACATCTCCTCGACCAGAAAAAACAGCAACGTGGCGTTGCCCTTGATACCCAGCTGTCTGCCGAAGATCTCAAACAGCTGGTTGCCGATTTCAAGGCAAGCTGCAAACAAACCCTGAACCAGGATTTTCCCGAAGATCCGCTGGAGCAGTTATGGGGTGCGATCAGTGCCGTGTTCGGCTCCTGGATGAATCCTCGCGCTGTCACCTATCGCAAACTCAACGGGATTCCTGCCCATTGGGGTACTGCCGTCAACGTTCAGTCGATGGTGTTCGGTAATATGGGAGATGATTGTGCTACTGGTGTTGCTTTTACCCGTGACCCTTCGACGGGAGAAAATTACTTTTACGGGGAATATCTGGTCAACGCCCAGGGTGAGGATGTGGTTGCAGGGATTCGTACTCCGCAGCCGATCAATCGCGCCAAATATCAGGAAGGTGATCTGCCGGCGATGGAAGAAGTGATGCCGGAAAGTTACCGGGAACTTGCGAAGATTAGGGATCTGCTGGAACGTCATTATAAGGATATGCAGGATATCGAGTTTACCATCGAGAAGGGGAAGCTTTACATGCTGCAGACCCGCACCGGTAAGCGCACGGCTCATGCTGCCATCCGGATCGCGGTAGAGATGGTCAAGGAGGGCTTGATCAACAAACAGGAAGCGGTACTTCGGGTCAGCCCTGATCAACTCGATCAACTGCTTCACCCCTCCCTTGATCCCCAAGCGACGAAGAATGTGATCGCCAAAGGACTGCCGGCGTCACCCGGGGCCGCCAGTGGCCAGGTCATCTTCACTGCCGATGAAGCAGAAGAGCTGGCGCGCTTGAAGAAGGATGTCATTCTCGTGCGGGTTGAAACCAGCCCGGAGGATATCCACGGCATGCATGCTGCCCGCGGCATCCTGACCGCTCGTGGCGGCATGACCTCCCATGCCGCAGTTGTTGCTCGGGGCATGGGAAAATGTTGCGTTTCCGGCTGTGGCTCGATCAAGATCGACTATGAAAAACAACAGATTATCACTGAAGCAGGTGTGGTGATAAAGCGTGGAGAATATATCACCCTCGATGGTTCTGCCGGTGAAGTACTGTTAGGCATTGTTCCCAAGGTTGAACCGCAGGTCTGCGGCGATTTTGCCGCCCTGATGGCCTGGGCCGACGATTTCCGGCGCCTGAAGGTGCGGACAAACGCCGATACACCCTATGATTCCAAGGTCGCTCGCGACTTTGGTGCTGAAGGGATTGGTCTGTGCCGGACGGAGCATATGTTCTTTGAGGGAGACCGGATACAAACCGTACGTGAAATGATACTGGCCAATGATCTGGCCGGGCGCAAACGGGCCCTTGATAAGATCCTGCCGATGCAGAAGAGTGATTTTCTCGGGATTTTTCGCGAGATGAAGGGTTTGCCGGTTACCATTCGTTTGCTCGATCCGCCCCTGCATGAATTCCTTCCACAAAATGACGATGATGTGTCCGAATTAGCTCAAGCAGTTGGCATCCGCTTTTCCGAAGTTAAATCACATGTGGTAAAGCTTCATGAGTTTAACCCGATGCTCGGTCATCGTGGTTGTCGTCTGGCGATCACTTATCCGGAAGTCTACGACATGCAGGTTCAGGCCATTATGGAGGCGGCCTGCGAACTGGTGCGTGATGAACAGTTTGATATCGAGCCGGAAATCATGATTCCTCTGGTGGCCCACGTCAATGAACTGCGGATCCTGCGTAAGAATGCGGCTCGGGTGGCAGATGCCGTCTGTGAACGCTATGGGGTCAAGGTCAAGTATCTGATCGGTACCATGATCGAATTGCCACGCGCCTGCCTGACGGCCGACGCCATTGCCGAAGAAGCCGAATTTTTCTCTTTCGGTACCAATGATCTGACCCAGACCACCTATGGGTTGTCGCGTGATGATGCCGGAAATTTTCTGCCGGATTATGTTGAACGCGGGGTACTGAAGAAAGATCCTTTTGTTGCCCTGGATCAGCGCGGAGTCGGTGAGTTGGTTAAACTTGGTTTTGAACGTGGACGTTCAACCCGTCCTGATCTGAAGGTGGGGATCTGTGGCGAGCATGGTGGTGAGCCATCGAGTGTTATCTTCTGCCATAAGATCGGTCTTGACTACGTATCCTGCTCCCCCTATCGGGTGCCGGTCGCACGGCTGGCAGCGGCCCATGCCGCTATCCTGGATCAATAACCTTTCTGTGCTCTGATGTCAGATAGTGCAGGTGAGTTTCGGGCTACCCGGAGCTCGCCTGCTGGTTTTTAGCCTGCTGGAATTTTCCCGCCTGGTAGTTGTGCGCCAAAATGTAGTCGGTTATCTGGTCCATTGCAACGGGCCGACTATAGTAATAGCCCTGGCCAATTGTCCCGCCATGGATTAGCAGATATTCGTGCTGTTGCCGGGTTTCTATCCCTTCGGCAACGAAGCGGAGTTGCAGCCCTTCAGCCACTCTGATGATGGCCGGAATAATCGGATCAGCAGGAGTCTCCGGCGTAATTTTCTGGGTGAAGGACTTATCCAGCTTGAGGGTGTTCAGGGGCAGACGATCAAGGTAACAGAGGGACGAATAACCGGTACCGAAGTCATCCACGGCAATGTTAACTCCGGCACCGGCCAGTTCAACGATGTTGGCAACGGTTGTTTTGAGATCCTGAATCAACACATTTTCGGTCAGCTCCAGTTCAATATCCTGTGGTCTGAGACGATGGAAATGGATCCGCTCCAATACTGTTCCGGCAAAGTTGTCCATCTGCAATTGCACCGCAGAGACGTTGATCGACACCTGGATCTTGATTCCCCGGCGGTTCAAATCTTTGAGGTCGCGGCAGACAATTTCAATCACGCGCTCGCCAATATCATGAATCAGTGCGGTTTCTTCTGCGGTCTCGATAAATTGACCAGGCATAAGAATATTGCCGGAAGACAGCTGGATTCTGGCCAGAGCCTCTATACTGCTTACCCTCAGGGTGTTGATATCGACCAGGGGTTGGTAATGTACAATCAGTTGATCGTTTTTCAGTGCTTGTCTGATCAAGTTTTCAGTAAAAACCTTCTGACTGTTTTTATTTTCCAGGGTTGTATTGTAGAAGCCAAAGGAGTTGATGGAGCGGTTTTTCAGGTTGCAGAGCACGGTGTCAACATTTTTCATGAGGTCCTGGCAGCTGCTGCCGTGGTCCGGGTAAATGGTGATACCGATGCTCACACTAAGATGGATGTCGTGACCATTGGCGCGAATCGGCATCATGGTCTCTGCGACAATGCGTTCGGCTCTTGTCCGCGCAGAATTGTCGGCCGGGCCAGTGGTCGGCATCAGCAGGGCAAATTCATCACCGCCGATGCGGGACAGGGTATCAACGGCTGTGCAGCAGCGGCCCAGGCGTTCAGCGAAGCTGCGCAGGACGCTGTCACCAACCGCTTGACTGTAGGTGTCATTGATCAGCTTGAAGCGATTAATGTCGATCAGGATCAGGGCAAAGGTTTCGTTGGTGTTGCGCGCTCGACTGAGCAACTGGTCAAGGCGCTCATGGAAGAGGCTGCGATTGGGTAAACCCGTCATCAGGTCGTGATTATTTTGAAAGCGGATAATATCTTCTGCGCGTTTTTTTTCGCTGATGTCCCGGGCAACGCCATAGGTGCCGATAGTATGGGTAGCCGGGTTATGAGCACGACCTAAACGGTAACCTCCGGCAAGTTTGCGTTCGATATGAATCGAGCGGATTTCCGCATGGATGATGCTCCCCTTGTTTTTGCCTTGCAGGCGCAACTCGATACTTTCGCGGTGGGCCGGGGTTGAACCGGTTATAAAATAACGTTGAGCAAGGTCCAGATCATCAGGATGGACAACACTGCTGTAGTGTTTACCCAGTAGCTCCTTTCTCTTGTAACCCAGACGTTCTGTCGTGTTTTTATTGACGAAGGTGAAGTTGCCTTGATGGTCGAGCATATAAACCAGGTCGGGGGAGTGGTGAACAATAAACTTGTGGAGCGCCTCTGATTCCTGCAGCGTTGTGACCATCGCCTGATTGTCACGCTCTAATTGAATTTTTTCACGGACGTTATTGATGGAAAAAATCAGTTCTTCCGGGGTATAGGGTTTGCGAACGAAATCCCTGGCTCCGGCTTTAAGGACGTGAACCGCTTTTTTGATTTCAGCCTCGCCGCTGACCACAATGACACTGGTATCGGGGTGGTTGCTGCTGATGTGATCAAGAACAGTCATGCCGTCTATTTGCGGCATATTCAGATCCAGCAGGACGATATCGTAAGGCTGCCGGGCCATTTCTTCAATGGCCGCGCCTCCTGAAGTCACAATCCGGGTGTTAAGCCCCTCCAGTTGGAGGATGAGTTGTAAGCTCTGCGCAACCTTGATTTCATCATCAACGATCAGAATCTGCATTGGTTATCATTCACTCCCCCTGCCGGTTAGATTAGATTTAGTTTTTTTGTCCTGCCTGGCCCTCCAGTACGAGCTTTTTGCGCGATCGGATCAAGCTGTTTTGCGCGGTAATAAAATTTTGAATTCAGTTCCATGGGTTGTATTAGAAAAGCACGAGATACTACCACCCAACTCTTTGATCAGTTTGTTCACTACCACCAGACCGAGGCCTGAGTGCCCATCCTTGGTGCTGATGACCGGACTGAACAGCTTTTTCAGAATCATTGGGGGGATACCGGGACCATTGTCTTTAATGGTGATTTCAACAAAACTCTGCTCTTCCTGATAAATGTTGTCGCGGGTGAAAATAGTAATATTGCCGGGCTGCTCAACGGCTTCAACGGCATTCTTTAACAGATTGATCAGGACCTGCTTGAGCTTGTCGCCATTGTGGTGCAATGGTGGCAAAGTGCTGTCCAGCTGCAGTGTTGATTCTATCTGTTTTGCCGAATAAAGTGAACTGGTCAGGATCTGATCGAGTTCAAGAATAAGCGCGTTGATGTCGGTCTTCTCCTGACCGTCACTAATGGAATGCTGTCCCTTGGCGTGTAGTAGAATCCGCCCGATACGCTCAATTTCTTCTGAAATGGTCTGTATCTCTTCCGCTGCTGAACCGTCCTGCTGAATTTTCTTGCCGAGAACATATAGGTAGTTATTGATGATCGATAAAGGGTTACTGATTTCATGAACCAACTGCCGGACTTCTTCTGCGCTAAGGCCGACATTTTTCCCCAGGGTTTTGTTCAGCGCTCCCTGCCTGCAGGCGATTTCAGCACTGAACAGGCTTATCAACGATCGGTCCTGCGATGACAGGGTTGATTGTCCCTGGTCAAACCCCAGGGCGATAAGCCCTAGTTTGGTGTTTTGGTGAATCAGGGGAATCAGGGTGATGGTGGAGCTGTCGAGCAGGCGTAGCAGCTGCTGATCAGCGATAGAACCTTGCGCCTTGGTCAGTGTTTGTTCTGTGCCGCTATTCAGTGCGGCGACAATCAAGCTTGCAGCGTCTGAATCCTGCCAGGTCAGTTCATCCAGCTGGTGGTAACCTAAGTCGTTTACCGGGACCAGCTGTGACTGGTTGCTGTCGTATCGCATTAATAGCAGTTGTCTCAGGGGAAAAATTGAACAAAAACTAATACGTACTTGCCTGGCGAAGGTCTGTAAATCACTGTCAGGGTCCGGACTGGCAAGCTGAGCCAAGGTGATACGGCGTACGGCCTCGCCAAGTTGAACGGCAGCGCCGTCATCTTGTGACCATTGTGTGGATTGTCGTTGCTCTGTGAGCAGAGCGTCTGCTTCGGTAATTCCCAGAGATCTGAACATGGAGCTGCTTTTCACCAGAGCTTCATTCAGACAACCCAGGGTTGTGTCTGCGGTCAGACCAAATAATTCAGCAGCTTGGGTCAGGCCTGAGGGGTTATCGAGCAGGTTGCGACTGGCTGCAAAGCTCGCAGATACGGCGAGAATCTTCAGAAGAACAGGAGCACTGCGCAGTTCGACAGTAGCTGAACGTTGAAACCGAATGGCATCTGCTAGGAATGAATCGAGATTCCAGCCGTGCACCAGAAGAGCACCCACCTCACAGTGGTCAATACCAAAGATCTCCCTTTCGTCCTGAGCGAAGCTGTTCGGAGCATCGCTGTAGCTCTCAAGTAGCTGCAGATATTCTTCTTTGCCGTGGTTCATCAAAATCAGCATGCCGGACTGGTGCAGTAATCCGGCCAGAAATGCCTCCCCGGGTTTATGATAACCAAGCAGGTGTGCCAGGCGTTCACACAGATTGGCACAGCAGATGGAGCGGATCCAGATCCGCCGCAACTGGTTGTTGAAGGTTGTGCTGAATTGACTGAAAAACTGTTCGACGGCGCAGGTGGTAACGATGGTTTTGAGGTCACGCATGCCAAGGACGATAAGTACGCGGCGCAGGTCAGTAACCTCTTTCCATTGCCGAAATGCCGGTGAGTTAGCAACCTGCAGTATTCTGGCAGTGAGACCGGCATCTTTGCTGATGATCTCCGCAAACTGGTCGAACCCGGCATCCTCCCGCTGGCACAAATCAAGTAGTTCCACCAGAATATGGGGCGCGGCAGGAAGTCTGGACAAATCGTAGCTCTGATCGGCGTGGTCGATAGAGTTCATCACTTTCCTGATGTTGGGAAAAGAAGGTTATGTTTGACTTTTAAGTTGACACTAATAAGCCTTATTAATTAACTAAAACAATGAAGAAAGGCAAGTTTTTTTTACTTTATTTTCCGCCGCATAGGTGGAATTCTGCTTTAGTAGACCGATAATGGTCTCGGCATCAATGGACGTGAGGTGGCCCGAGTCCTCAGCCAGCAGCGCCGTTCTGCGCCCCAGTCGGCAATAGAGATCGCGGAGTTCGGGTTGCTGCTGCAGGGCGAGCAGATGGGCGTTTAATGTCCCGATATCACCGCGCACAATGGGACCGGTCAGTCCTTTTGGGGCGCCGTAGAGCGCTACATTGTCAAGGGTGTTCTGGAGCAGCGGTAGCAGCAACTTCTCCGCGCGGTGGTGATCAATTCCGCACAATCGCAGCAAGGTTGTCGCCTCGGCTATTAGGGTGACAAAATAATTAGAGGCAAGGCAGGCCGCCGCATGATACAGAGGTTTTTTTGCCGTCGGGATCCTCTCAAGACGACCACCAAGAGCTTCGCAGAGTGCTGCAGCAACCTGTTGCGCGGCTTCGTCCCCCTCGCCAATATAAGGCGCCACACTTAAGCGCTCAAAGGCTTGTTGACGGTCGGCAAAAGGGAGCAGGGGGTGCACGGAAAACAGTATCATCCCGCCTTTGGGTGGGCGCATGATCGCAGCCGCATGAACACCACTGAAATGCATCAGGACAGTAGTTCCTGGTTCGGGGTCAATGATCCGCTGGAGCTGACTGGCGACAGCAGCGATGCTGTCATCCGGTACGGCCAGCAAAATTAGTTCGGCACTGCCGGCTGCGCGCAGATCCGTGGTTGCCAGACTCATGTCGCAGCCGATGAAAGAGCAGGCCTCACGCGCTGATGGCAGGCTGCGACCAATGACAGCGATCGGCTGGTAGCCGTTCTCGAACAGCGCCCTGGAGATGGCTGAGCCGACCCGGCCGGGGCCGATCAGGGCAAATCGCTTACTCACGCCACAGATACCTTCAGGCAACCGACCTGTTCAATCGTCCCCTCCAGGATGTCACCACTGTGAATTCCGGCAACGCCGGCCGGAGTACCGGTGAGAATGATATCGCCGCGTTCGAGGGTGAAATAAATGGAGATCTCAGCAATGATCTCCTCAACCGAACGCATCATGTGCGCGGTATTGCCTTGCTGGCGCACCTCACCATTGACTTTCAACTGTAATTCTAGGTTGTTGGGCTGCGTCACCTGGTCAGAAGGAACAAAGGCGGAAAGAGGACAGGAACTGTCGAATCCTTTGGCGATATCCCAGGGGAGACCCTTCTCTTTGAGCTCTGCCTGCAGATCGCGCAGGGTCAGATCAAGGGCAACAGCGTAGCCGGCGACATGATCAAGAGCCTTTTCTCTAATGATGTTTTTGCCGGTTTTGCCGATCAATACAGCAAGTTCCAGTTCGTGGTGACATTCTTTGGAGAATTCCGGCAGATGGATGATGCCACCATTATCCAGTAGACTGCTCTGGGGTTTGGAGAAGATGACTGCCCGCTCCGGTACGGCATTGCCAAGTTCACGGATGTGATCCAGGTAGTTGCGTCCCAGACCGATAATTTTACCGGGATTCAGGGTTGTACCGTCAGTGAATTTGATTTGATGCATGCTGATGTCCTTATATAGGCTGGAGAAAAAAACTATTGGATTGGAGCCTTGGGCAGCGACCAGTTGTAGCGGATAGCCAGTACCCGGATCAGAATAACGCTGCCGGCCACCAGCAGCAGACTAAGTTGCTCCGGAACTTCAAAGTGGCTCAGGATGACCAGTAGAATACCTCCAAGAACGCAGGCAGAAGCATAGATTTCCTGGCGCAGAATCAAGGGAACCTCGTTAGCGAGAATATCGCGGATAACGCCGCCTGCGGTGCCGGTCAATATCCCCATCAATACGGCACCAAAGGGTCCGGTGTCAAACAGCAGCGCCTTGCTTGTGCCAATCACGACAAAGGTCCCCAGACCAATGGCATCCAGATAAAGTAATGGCTGCATCAGGGTGGGTAAATGGCGATGCATGACAAACACCAGGAGCGCTGTCGTCGCCGGAACCCAGAAGTAGATTTCGTTCTGCAGACAAAAAGGGGGCAGATCACCAAGCAGCAGGTCGCGCAGGGTGCCGCCACCAATAGCGGTGACCATCCCTAGAGCAATCACGCCGAACAGGTCCATTTCCTTGCGGACAGCGACCCAGGCCCCGGAGGCGGCAAAAGCAACGGTGCCGATCATATCCAGCATAAACAAAAGACTCATCGTAAAACCTTTGATGCAGGGTAGCTATTCAGCACTGTCCTTGCGCAGGATCGGGGCTTTTGTGGCAAGGGTGTTGGTCGCCATTGATGGCGACAACAAGTGGTCAAGGACGAGACCCAACGGAAAACAATCGCGTCCCTTGACATAAGATCCAAAGGTCCGGTGCTGAACTGATACACTGTACGAATGATTCCGAAGCCCGGATATTGTGCTATTATAATTGCCTGCCAACCGACAGGATTGCAATGTTTTTTCCCATCGCCGATACTCCCCGAGCGCCTGGCCGTCCCTATGTCACCTGGGGATTGATGGTTGTTAATATTGGAATTTTCCTTTTTATTACCTTTCCTGCAACCCGAACCAGGGTTGATTTAACCGACCCGCTGTTGTTGGAATATCTCAGATCTTTAGGTTTGTATGGCAGGATTTCCGCCCGTGAGGTTTATGAACATCTGAGCGCTCACGATCTGTTGGTGTTTCAATATGGTTTCAGGCCCGCTGCCGCCTCACTGCAGACTCTGCTCAGTTCATTGTTTCTGCATGGGGGATTCATGCATCTGGCCGGCAACATGATGTTTCTTTATATTTTTGGTAAAAATGTCGAATATCGACTCGGTCATCTGCGCTACCTGATTGCTTATCTCGGCTGTGGGGTCTCGGCCACCCTGTTTTTTTCCTTGTTTTCCCTGAATTCACAGACCCCCTTGATCGGGGCGTCCGGGGCGATCTTTGGGGTGCTGGGGTGCTATTTTCTGTGGTTTCCCAAAAACCGTGTGCGCTGCCTGATCTTTTTATTTCCCATTGTAGTGACAACAATTTATCTGCCCGCTCGCCTGTTGCTGGGTTTTTATCTGATTATTGATAACCTGCTGCCGTTCATTGTTGCCGGCACCCGGGGCAGCGGTATAGCTCACGGCGCTCATATTGGGGGCTTTCTGGCAGGACTGGGGATTGCCTGGGGTGGGAACCACTTCCGGCACCTCTTTCCCCTGCGCCAGGCGCAGCAGGGGAGTGCCCCGCTGGAATCTCTGCGCAATATTTGTCCTGCCGTGGATCAGGGGGATCTTGATCAAGCCGCACACTGTTATTTTAGTTTGACCAGTCGCGAACAGCGTGGTCAGGTTGCGACCGCTGATCTCTTAACGGTTGGTGACCATCTGCTGGTTAAGGGGCGGGATGAGGAAGCCCTAACTCTTTTCCGACGTCTGATCGCTGAACGGCCGCAGGATAGAGACCTTGATCGGGCCTATCTGGGAGCAGGGCAGGCGATGCTGAAACATCCGCGCTATTTGACCAGCGCCTATCATTATTTTTTGGCAGCGATCGACTTATCCAACGATAAAGAATTGATTGAGCGGGCGCGCGGCTATCTCCGCGCGATCGAAGATGGCCGTGGTCCAGACGTGTGACCGGGCGAGGAGGGGTTATGGGTTTTCCGTCAGGTACAGGTTGTTTCGGCCGCTTTCTTTTGCCCGATAGAGAGCCTGATCGGCCAATGCGATCAGATCGGTGGGTGAGTTCTCGTGACTGGGGGTCATCATGGCGCCTCCCAGGCTCATGGTAATATGGCCTGCAACATCGGAATATTCGTGGGGAATCTGCAGGTCAACAATTGCCTGACGGGCTCTTTCGCCAACCGTTCCAGCTCCAGCAAGATCAACCCCCGGCAACAACAGAGCAAATTCCTCGCCACCATAGCGGGCAGCCATGTCACTTGGTCGCAGAATAATTTCTTTAAGAGCCTTGCCGACCAGGATCAGGCAATCATCCCCCTGCTGATGACCATAATTATCGTTATATTTTTTAAAGAAATCGATATCGGCAAGAACCAGTGAGAAATTCTGGTTCTGTTCCCGTGCCAGACGTTTCCACTCTTTATCAAAGACCTCATCAAAAAAGCGCCGATTAGCAATACCGGTCAAGCCATCTATCCGGGCCATCTCAGACAGGGTCCGGTTCAATTCTTCGAGCTGTTGCTCAGCTTCTTTACGCGCTGTTATGTTTTTGAATTGGCTGATAATAGCTGTTGTGCCGACAATGGTGGTCAGCGGTGCAACACTGATAATGTAGTGATCGTAGCTATCCGGCCCTGTTGCCAACTTGACGTCGAATTCCTGTTTTCGGCGACTGCTGCAGACCTCCAGGGGGCAGGAATTGTTCTGACAGATGCCATAATTGATTAGTTCGCGGCATTTCTTGCCGACAATATCAGCGGTTGGTTTGCCAAGCAGCAGCGCCATCGCCTCATTGGCTCTGATGACGGTACCGTCATCACGGACTGCCCACATGGCATCACTGACAGAAAGAAAAATCTGTTCCAGTTCCATCGCCTCAATTTCGGCGCGCAGCTGCTTATTGCCAAACTCCGCAATCGCCATTTCCAAGGCTTCGCGTTCACTGACCAGATCCTCACAGGTTTGCTTAAGTTCTCCATTTTCCTGTTGAAGCTGAGCAAGCAGCTGCTGGATGTCGTCGTCGATGTCGGACATGGGATACCCTTGGGCCTGATTTCAGCTACACATTGACCAGGTTTCATTTGTTGGTTTGAGACTCTGGTTTTTCCGTGTCGAAGGAAAAACCAGAGGGGGTAAAGATTGATCACTAGTGGTCATCAGTTGCGCTGAAAACTGTCATGGGCAAAAGAATAGCTGAAATTCATATGATCGGTATAGGCTCCTTCGAGGATAGCCACTACATCCTCGGTAAAAACCAGTTCTTCATCCGTGGGAATAACAAAGACCTTGATCGGTGAATCCGGGGTGGAAATCATCGTTTCACGCTTGCGGGTCATGGTCTTGCTGTTTTTCTCACGGTCAAGCTTGATCCCCATATGTTCCAGATTGTCGAGGGCTTTTTCGCGGATCAACCAGGCCATCTCTCCAACTCCGGCGGTAAACACGACTGCATCCAGGCGTCCCAGAGTCGCACAATAAGACCCAATATACTTTTTCAGACGATAGGATTCAATGTCAAGGGCGAGTTGACAACGGGTATTGCCGGCTTCGGCGGCCTCGATAACGTCGCGCCGATCGGTGAATTCCCCGGTAATGCCCAAAATTCCTGATTTTTTATTGAGGATGCTATCAATGTCCTTAGGGCTTAATCCTTCGCGCTCCATGATAAAGGCCGGGATCGCCGGGTCAATGTCCCCGCAGCGGGTTCCCATCACTGCGCCTTCCAACGGGGTCAAACCCATGGAGGTATCCACCGAGACACCATTTTTGATAGCACAATGAGAGACTCCGTTACCAATGTGCATGGTGATAATATTGCACTGCTGCGGTTTTTTGCCGAGCAGAACCGCAGCACGCTTGGATACATAAAGGTGGCTGGTACCATGGAAGCCGTAGCGCCGTACGCCGTACTGGGTATACCATTCGTGAGGAACAGGATAGGTATAGGCATATTCGGGCATGGTCTGGTGAAACGCGGTGTCAAAGATGGCAATGTGCGGAACTTCAGGAAGAACCGCTTGCGCCGCTTCGATGCCGGAAATGTTAGGCGGGTTGTGGAGCGGTGCGAGGTGCTGAACCTCTTTGATGGCGGCCAGCACATCATCGTCGATGCGGACCGAACAGGTGAATTTTTCACCACCATGAACAACCCGATGGCCGACCGCGGATATCTGATTCATATCGGTGACGACGCCATGTTCCTTGCCGCTCAGGGTTTTAACAATCAGATGGACAGCCGTTTTGTGATCGGAGCATTCATACTCTTCGCGGTAGGTTTCGCGTCCCGGTACTTCGTGAATAATATAGGAATCGCCGATGGTCACGCGTTCAACCATCCCTTTGGCGATTACTTCCTTGCGCTTCCAGTCAAATAATTGATATTTGACCGATGAGCTCCCGCAGTTCAGCGCCAGAATGTCCATATTGTCAGCTCCTTTTATTGTCAAATGAAAAAAATACTTTAGAAACCGTTCTGTTTTTTAGATCATCGTGGGAAAAATTGTTGTCCCGGTATCGGCATCTTTAGCCACAAAAGGAATACTTGGTACAATCAAGCGCACAGGCTAGCGCGATTGCACCAGTTTTCGCAAGTGTTTTTCAGGTCTGGACATGAAGGTTGAGATCGGGTAAAGTGCCACCTGTTACGAGGGTATAACCATATCAGGTGATACCAGACCTTAATTTCCAGGAGGAAAAAAATCATGGCTTATGTAATCTCTGACGAATGTATTGCTTGTGGCGCCTGCGAACCTACCTGCCCTGTCGACGCAATTTCCGAGGGCGACATCTACACCATCGATGCAGAAACCTGCACCGACTGTGGTGCCTGTGTTGACTCCTGTCCGGTGGATGCAATCAGTCCAGCCTGATTCATTGCCGTACAGTATGAGGTAAGAGAGCGGTGGCTGTTATTGATGGTCGCCGCTTTTTTTATTGATTCAGTGCTGTGGGGATAAGGTGCTGGTGAAATAAACCGGGATGGGGGCTGGACGCAGTGATCAGCGGTCAATGGGGCGGGAGGAAGTGACGTTAACACTAAATTCGGCCATGTTAGCCGGCAGATCCTTGAAGACAATGTCGAAGGCAATACTTTTTCGCGGGTCAACCTTCATGTTGCTCAGGTCTTTGCCAAACTGGTTCCCCATCTGTTGTTCCAGTTCATCAAAGGGAAGGGTGCGTAGCTGCTCATCACTGATGGGATTGCCACAGAATACGGTCTTTTGCATCAGTGGTTTGCCGTGTTGATCGTACAACACTCCCTTGACCTGAACAGCTGAGCGAGGTTGATTGAAATTATTGATGACTTCACCACGGATCAGGAAAATTTCTCCGGCGTGTTCATTTCTTAAAAATCGACCTTCCAGCGCCCCCAGGGAGATTTGATCGATACCGGTTGATTCTTCGCTGGTCTGGCCGAAGTACTGCTTGAGCTTTTCGTTGATTTCGTCCGGCCCGTCTAAATAGATATAGACCCCACCGATAATCAGGGCGGCCAGAATGATTAACAGCATGGCCTTGATTAAAATTGAGAAGGCTGAACTGCTGGACGCTGCAGCTTTTTTGTGCTTTCGGGCCGCAGCAGGAGCCAGCCCCCTGGCTTCTTCCTGTTCCGGCAAAGCGCTAAGTGGCTGATTTTCTGTCTCGGGATCAGCCTCAGTCTCTTGCACCCGGGGGGACAACTCTTCTTCATTGCCGAAGGTAAACTCTTCAGTTGCTGAGTCGCTGGTGTCGAGTTCGCGGAAGCGATCGTAGTCGAAGTCGCTGCCGTTTGTGTCAACCTCGTTGAGGCTCGCTGGATCGTCAGGGGGGGTGGCCGGGCTCTGGGCAAAGGTGTCGATTCTGTCACTGACTGCTGATTCGATTAAGCTGGATCTGTCCGATTGCGGAGCTGAGTCCATTGTCGCAGCTTCTTCATGAGCCACCTCCGGCTCTTCTACTTGTGCTTCTTGTGTTACCGGCTTGTGGACCATGAAAACGTGTCGGCAGCGGGCACAGCGCAGTTTCGCTCCGGCGTTGGGGATGCGTTCTTCGGCAACATTGAAGCGGGTGGAACATTCAGGACAGGTAATAACCATAGCGACCTCCTTAATGAGTGGGTCGAGAGCTTTTTCGCGAATTATCCGGCCACTTTGCCGCATTTTTCGCAGGATAATATCAGACGTGATGGACCAGGTAGATGTCCGGCAAGTTACGATAACGTTCGTCGTGGTCAAGGCCATAGCCAATGATGAAACCATCCTCCATCGTCATACCAACATAGTCAGCTTCAATCTCGACTTCGCGTCGCCCCCGTTTATCAATCAAGGTGCAGATTTTTAAGGATAAGGGTTCCTGAAGCAGTAACTTGTGGTATAGACACTCCAAGGTGTAGCCACTATCGACGATATCTTCAACAATCACTACATGACGACCACGAATGGGCATTTCCAGCCCTTTGCGAAATTCGATAATTCCGGATGAGCTGGTTTCCGAACCGTAGCTTGCCAGACGTACGAAATCAACCACGGTTGGCACCTTGATGGCGCGAATCAGGTCGGCAATGAAAATAAAAGAGCCCTTTAAAACCCCGATCAGCATGACTTCCTGATCGGCAAAATCACGGGAAATTTCTGTGCCCAGCCGTTCGACCTCGGTGGCAATGGACTCCCGTGAAAAGAGGATGCTTTGCTCTTTGTCCGCTATTGTCATTGCTGCTCCCTGATCAAAAATTAATAAGAGTAATCTATAGCAGGAAGAAATAACCCTTGTCAATTGAAAGGACGCCGTTCAGCGTTTCTTTTGTGCGGTCACAACATGCTATTTTCATTAACATTTTGCCTGAAAAAAAGGAGCGGCCCAGAGATTGTTGGACTTGTCGGCTGCTAGTGGTAGGGCTGCTTTGTTCCAAGAGGCTAAAAACAAAGGGATTGGTAGCGTAACGGTATTTTTACCAAAAGGTATGTTAATGATTATCTTGACATAACCTTTGTGCTATAGTTCCGCTCGAGTTTTTTCGCGGGCAATGGATGTTATTGTTCTGTAACGATTGTTGTTGTGTGTTGTTGGCGTCAGCTACTACGAAGGAGTTTATATGAGTGAAGCCCCTGCCTCCCCTAATGAAAGAAGGACGTTTCTAGGCATTATTCTGGCGGCTATTGGTGCTTTTGTCGCTGGAGTGTTTGGCTGGTCAGTGTTTCGTTTTCTCTCGCCGGTTGAACGAAGCGGGGAAGACAGCCAGGTGCGGGTTGCCCGTGAACTGGTGGCGATTGGCACGGTTCATTTCTTTGCCTTTCAGGGACGCCCGGCAGTTGTACTGCAACCACGGGCAGGCGAGTTTGTCGCTTTGAGCGCAGTCTGCACACATCTGGGATGCATCATTAAGTGGGTTGAAGAAACGCAGGAATTTCTCTGCCCCTGCCATGCCGGTCGCTTTGCCAGTTCCGGTCAGGTTCTGGGTGGACCACCACCCCGCGCCCTTGATACCTATCCGGTAACCCTTGATGGCGACGACATTCTGATCGGTTAAGGAGGTACACAATGAATCCTGCTAAAGAAGCAATTAACTGGTTGGATCGGCGCCTGGGCGTTCGTGAACTGATGCATAAGAATCTTGGCGGCTATCTGCTGCCACGTAATATCAACATCTGGTACACCCTGGGGGCGGTACTGATGGCGATGTTTGGTCTGCAGTTTCTTACCGGAACTCTGCTCCTGGTTTTTTATGTGCCCGATACGGAAAAGGCCTTTGCCAGCGTTACCATGATCATGAACGATATCCCCTATGGCTGGCTGATCCGTTATCTGCATGTGGTCGGTTCCAACCTGATCATTGTCTTTCTCCTGGCACACATGCTCTCCGTTCTGTTTATGGGTAGCTATAAGCGTCCCCGGGAGTTGACCTGGGTCTCGGGTTTTATTTTGTTTAATCTGGCGCTGGCTTTCTGTCTGACCGGTTATCTGCTCCCATGGAGTCAATTGTCATTCTGGGCAACCACCGTTGCCACTGATGCAGCCGGCGCTATCCCGGTTGTTGGTGACCAATTGGTGGCCTTTATGCGTGGCGGACCTACGGTCAATGAAGCCACCCTCGGGCGATTCTTTGCATTGCATGTGATGGGACTGCCCCTGGTGTTTTTTGTCCTGATCGGCTTTCATCTGTTCTGTGTCCGTCGGGTTGGTATTTCCAAACCACCTTTTGGAGAGGAATATCGGACGACGGAAATTCCACTTAACTTTCATCACGAAGAACATCCGGATGGCGTGCCTTTCCATCCTAACTACACCGTTAAAGATGGCGCCATGGTCTTGTTTGCTCTGGCACTGCTGGTGGGCATCACATTTTTTGCCCCCTGGCTCTTTATTCCGCCTGCCGCACTGGAACCTGCCGACCCGTTTTTCACTCCGCCCCATATCAAGCCGGAGTGGTATTTTCTCTGGGCTTATCAGGCGCTGAAAGTATTTCCCAATGAGCTTTTAGGTCTCGCGTCTCAAGGGATAGCCATGGGCTTTCTGGCCGTGCTGCCGTTTCTTGATCGGGGATTGGAACGGCGCCCGGCCCATCGGCCACTTTTTGTCACCCTCTACCTGCTGGGGATTCTGTTGTTTGTCGGACTGTCACTGTGGGGGCATTACTCATGAACAAAATATTGCTGAGCAATCTGTTCTTTTTTCTGATGATTTTTTTGCTGGCCGGTTCAACTGCTTCTGCGGCGGACACGAGTGTTTGTATCGAATGCCACGGTGGGCTGTCCGGTCAACTTGGTGAAATTCCCACCGCTGAGTGGCATACCAGTGTCCATGCGGCACATCGGGTCTCCTGCCATGATTGTCACGGTGGCGATCCGACTGATTATGTCGAGGCTATGTCGCCTGACCGGGGCTTTATCGGGGTGCCCGGCTATGCTGAGGTCCCGGCTTTCTGCGGCCGCTGCCACGTGGGGGTGGAAGAAGATTATCGTGCCAGTCTGCATGGCCAGATGCTTGAGTTTGGCGGCCCCAACTGTGTCAGCTGTCATGAAAGTCATGCTGTGCAGGTCGCTACCATTGACCTGATTAACGAAGTCAGCTGTTCACGTTGTCACACTTACGAGAAGCCGGCCCTGATCAAACAGGAGATCAGTGATACGGAGGAGATGCTCAGTCGCCTGGAAGCCTCAATCGCCTCTCTTTATCGGGTTGGCTTTGATACCGGTCGCCTGCAGGATGAGTTGTTTTCGACTCGCAATAATTTCCGGCGCCTGTTCCATAGTGTCGATATTGAGAAAATCCGTTCAGAAACCGCAGGCTTCGATGCTGATCTGGCAGAAACCAAGGCCACGGTTGATGAATTGGAAGAAACTCTCGGGCAACGTAAACTTGCCGGTGGAGCCCTGGTGTTGTTGCTGATTCTCGGCGGTTGCGTTGCTTTGTTGATCCGGCGTACTTATGAAAATCACGAATAGGCTCAAATGAACGCTGATTAGCTGCAGGGATCAGGAATAAGATTAAGGTAAATAAACAGGGGCAGCCGCCGCGAGGATGGTTGCCCCTTTCTCGTCAAATATAAACACCTCTCTAACACGATTCCAACAGTTCATCGGCATTCTTGCCGGCAGATCAACAAAAGCCCAAAGGAGTGTTGCCGATGCCCATCACTGAGAGTTCCAACGAGACGTCTCATCAATTGAATATTCCCTGTCCTCTGTATGACCAACAGGCCTGTCGCTGTCAACGTTCATCAGCTGAAATACCCATACGCCGCACCCTGTGCCTGACCGACGAGCACGATGCCTGCCCCCTTTATCTTGCCTATCTGTTACGCCACTCGCGCACGATGCGCAGGGATAACGACTGGCTCGATGCCTGCTGAATCCTTTAGCCTCTGAAATATAGGTATAGGGAAGAACCCAACAACTAATGGCAGGTAACCTTTATTGGGTCACCTGCCATTGTTGTTGGTTAACTGGAATGTTGAGTTAGTTTTAGTTTTTGGCGGCAGCTGTCTTGCGTGAGCCCTGGGCGACAGCCTTGGTCATACCGAACAACATCAGCACTGCCGGTACCAGTTGCGCTACAATGATCAGGGCACAAAAGCCGACAAACAACAGAACCAATAATCCGCTGCTGTAGGTCACCGCGGTGTCAACAGCAAAAGCAGGGGCAGCAAGAAGCAGGACAACGGCGAGGGATGACAATAGTGATTTCATGATGTTTCTCCTTAGTGATAGATCGATTTCGGTTGCAGGCACCTGACCGTTTGTTGGGTCAGGTCCCTGATGGTTATTGGTGATTATTGAAAATTAACTTTTCACCTTGACGGCTTCACGGTCACGGCCAAACAGCCCACGCAGAACACCAACCAGCATCAGGGCCGCCGGCACCAGTTGGAACACCACGATCAAAGCGAAGAAGCCCAGGAACAGGGAGACCAGGAGTCCTCCTTCGCCTGCGCCGGCCGTACTGGCAGCAAAAGCAGA
>JAWOFG010000116.1:0-13932 GCA_046482365.1 Pelovirga sp.
TCTTTCAGTTCATCGGTCATTTTCTGCGCTGTGACCAGGGTTTGCTGCAGCAGTTTTTCACGCTCACGCATCTGTTCCAGCGAGGTTCTGGTGCGCGCCAGGGACTCCTTCAAATCATTATTCTGATGATACAGCTGCTCCAGTTCATCGGCGAGCATTTCCAGAAACTGATCAACTGCGGTGGTATCGTAACCAAAGAGTCGACTTTTAAACCGATGTTGCTGGATCTCAATCGGGGTAATGCGCATACACTGCCCTGTTTGATGGCGTCGCAAAAACTCACCAACTGCTGCGTTGCTGTCATTGTTTCACTGCTTCGACGTACGTAAGTACGCCTCATTGTTCAATAATGACGCGCCTTGCATTTGGCGCTTTTTGCTTATCCATCTAAATTGATGCTTTTTGCGAAAGCATCCTGTTTAAAATGTAAAACCATCAGGCTGCCAGCCGGTAAAGAAAGCCGACCACCAGCTGCTGTGCAACAGACAAAAGAAGCAAAAGAGCTATAGGAGACAAATCCAGCCCGCCCATCTGCAGAAAAGGCATCAGTTGCCGAAGTCGAAAGAGGGCCGGATCGGTCATATTATGAAGAAAGCGCACAATGGGGTTGTAAGGGTCCGGGTTGACCCACGATATCAAGGCTCTGGCAATAACAATAAAAATGTAAATGGTAAAGGCCAGCTCCAGAATCCGGGCAATGGCAATAATTATAAAATCCATATTTCACCTCACTTGATAAGTACAAATCCGAGACAGGTGGATGACCCTATGCAGTTTCCGAACGAAAAAGCAAAAAATAGCGATGATTGCTGGGCGTTATATAACTAAAAGGCAAGGACAGTGTCAATAAATCCCTGGAAACAATCTTTGACAGCAAAAGTAAAAATGGTTAGATTGCTACCCTTAAATATGAAAGTAACCTAACTACCTGTGTTGCGGAGTCGACCCCATGGTTCAAACCAACAACCTGAATGTGCTTGATGTCACGCCCATTATCGCGCCGGCCGAACTCAAGCAGGTGTTCCCTTTGTCTCTTGATGGAGCCAATTTTGTCAATAACAGCCGCAACACGATTAAAGCTATCCTGCGCGGGGAAGACAAGCGATTGATGGTGGTAGTTGGCCCCTGCTCTATTCATGACAGCGCCATGGCTCTCGATTATGCCCGCCGCTTGTCAAAACTGGCGACGCAACTGAGCGATCAGATGTTTATTATCATGCGGGTTTATTTTGAGAAGCCACGCACAACCATTGGCTGGAAAGGGCTGATCAACGATCCCGACATGAACGGAAGCCACCAGATCTCCAAGGGCCTGGGAATCGCCCGACAGCTGTTCTGCGCCATGACGGCAATGAAACTCCCGATTGCCAGCGAAATGCTTGACCCGATCACACCCCAGTATCTGGCCGACATGATCAGTTGGGGCGCGATTGGCGCTCGCACTACCGAATCGCAGACCCATCGCGAAATGGCCAGCGGCCTGTCTTTTCCCGTTGGTTTTAAAAACGGGACCGATGGAACCTTGACCATTGCTGCCGATGCTATGGCGGCGGCCAAGCATCCCCACAGTTTCCTCGGCATCAACCGCGAAGGACGCTCATCCATCGTCCAGACCAGCGGCAATCCGAACGTTCATATTGTCCTGCGCGGGGGCAACGATCGCCCTAACTATTATCCTGAAGATATTGAACAGACCGCTGCCCTTTTGCGTGGAAAAAATCTTTCCACCGCCATCATGGTGGACTGCAGCCACGCCAACTCCTGCAAAAATCATGAGCGGCAAAAGGAAGTGCTTGAAAACGTCGTCGAACAACTGGTGGACCGTCCCGGCTCCATCACCGGGGTGATGATTGAAAGCAACATCAACGCCGGCAACCAGTCAATGCCGGACGACCCACTCGATCTGAAGTATGGGGTATCAATCACGGATAAGTGTATTGACTGGGAGACGACTGTTGACATTCTGACCACGACTTATCAGCGTCTGAAAGCACGGCAACTGTAAACCGAGTTAGTACCCTGCAACCCATAATCTATCGAATCTTGCTTGTCTTTTGACGCGTCAAAATCCAGCGCAATCTTTGCGACATTTTATGAGTTACAGGGCACTACAAATCATTAAGTAATCGATAAATCAGCTGCTCCAGCTCCCAGATCATGCCGGCAACAGCACCCTGCTCAGCTTGCTCAAGCTGAACCCTTGCGCGATCAAGATCGCCATGGGCCTTGAGCAGAACCGGCGACAATTTGACTTCCAGCTGGTTGCGGGGAATTTCTCCAACAGCTTCCACCCATTCCAACAACTCCTCAGCTGCACGATCAACAAAATGCAGTGGTTTGGTCGCTTCTTCCGGTAGCATGGTATAAAAATCATCCGCCTGCTGCTCAAGCAGTTGCGCAATATCTCGATAACGTTCAGAAATCGTCATACATGTCCCTTTAGCCCATCATACATTGGTTCAGTGAATTAATTATCAGATACAAAACCGGCGTATCATACGTGAACCTTCAGCAAAAAACCACGGCTTTAAAACTCCCGCCCAACAAGATGTTCGGCCTTAGCTGTTGACTTGAATAAAACCATTCTGGTAGCTTTCAGGATATTGATAGCGCTAGGGGAGTCATAGTTACTGAGAGTTCCGTCTTAACGGAACGACCCTTGGAACCTGATCCGGCTGATACCGGCGTAGGGAAGCGGCATATTAACGAATTTTTTTCGTCAGCCGCCTTGCATGGTGGCTTTTTTTATGAGCAGAGAACAAATAAAGATCTACCTCAACGAACGCAGTCTGACTGTTGCATCCGGCACCTTGTTGAGCGAACTGCACCAACAACAAGATCCGGACACCGATCTGCTGATTGTTAACGGCTATCCCTGCCCTGAAGACCAGATCCTCACTGATCGGGATCGGATTGTCATGATCCGCCGCGGTGTCACTCCTCCAGCTGAGGAGCTTGAAGCCTTGATGATGGCACGCCATACCCCCGGCGTGCATGCAAAAGTTAAAGACGCACGGGTTGGGATTGCCGGTGCGGGGGGTCTCGGCTCAGCCATTGCCATTGCTCTGGCCCGGACCGGAGTCGGCTTTATCAAAATAGCCGATTACGATGTGGTTGAACCATCCAATCTCAACCGCCAGCAGTATTTCATCGATCAGATCGGCCTGTCCAAGGTTCATGCCTTACGCGCCAACCTCCAACGCATCAACCCACTGGTCACTGTTGATATCTATCATGGCAAAGTCACCCCCGGGAATATCCAGGAACTATTTACCGATGTTGATATTCTGGTTGAGGCGTTCGATGCCGCTGATCAAAAAGCCATGCTCGCCAATACTTTTTTGCGCAAACTTCCCGAAAAATATCTGGTTGCAGCATCGGGCATGGCGGGCTATGGACCCGGCAATACAATTCGTACCCAAAAAATCAACGAACGTTTCTATCTCTGCGGTGATAACCTCACCCCGGCTGGGCCCGGTTGCGGTCTGATGGCACCACGGGTCGGCATTGCCGCCCACCATCAGGCCAATGCGGTATTACGATTGATTCTCGGAGAAGATCCGGCAACAGAAGGATAACTAAACTATGCGGATTATTGTTAACGGCAAAGAGCAAGAGCTAAGCGACCGTACCAGCATCGCAGAACTGCTTAAAATCGTCGATGTTGACCCTGAACAGGTGGTGGCAGAGCACAATGGTCAGATTATCGCAGCTGAACATTACAGCGCAATCTATCTGAGCGATGGCGATGTCATTGAGCTGATACAATTTGTCGGGGGCGGTTGATTTGCGCGTTAAACGATCACTATACTTTACCCAACACCTAGCGAGGTTTTAATTTCTATGGATCTATTACAGATCGCGAATCGTACATTTCGTTCACGGCTGATGGTTGGCACCGGCAAATTTTCTTCCCATCAGGCCATGATTGATGCCATGGAACACTCCGGTTGCGAGATTGTGACTGTTGCCCTGCGACGGGTCGACATCAACAACCCGCAGGACAGCCTGCTGTCTCATATCGACCAGGACCGTTACCTGCTCCTTCCCAATACCAGCGGCGCGCGTAGCGCTGAGGAAGCCATCCGTCTGGCTCGCATCGCCAGGGCAGCCGGCTGCGAACCCTGGGTCAAACTTGAAGTCACCCCGGATCCTTATTACCTGTTACCTGATCCCATAGAAACCCTTAAAGCAACAGAAATTCTGGTCAAGGAAGGGTTCATTGTTCTGCCCTACATGCCGGCCGATCCGGTTCTTGCCAAGCGCCTTGAAGAGGCAGGTGCGGCCACCGTGATGCCCCTTGGTGCTCCCATTGGCACTAACCGTGGCCTGTTAACCCGCGATCTGATTGCTATAATTATTGAGCAGGCACAGATTCCGGTTGTCGTTGATGCCGGCCTGGGGGCCCCTTCCCATGCCGCCGAAGCGATGGAAATGGGCGCCGATGCGGTGCTGGTCAATACCGCCCTGGCCGATACTCCCGACCCGGCGGCTATGGCCCGCGCTTTTCGCAAAGGGGTTGAGGCTGGACGCGAAGCTTACCGCGCCGGCTTGGGGCCAAAACGTCAGCAAGCTAGTGCTTCCAGCCCGTTAACCGGTTTTTTAAGGGATGAATCGTGAGTTTTCTAGATCAGCTTAGCGCTTATCCGCAAGCGATGGTACTTGATGCCATCACCACATCCACGTCAACGCAAATAGACCACATCCTCGGCCGACAGCGAATCAGCATTGAAGACTTTGCCTGTCTGCTGAATCCTGCCATGACGGCTGAGCAACTCGAACGGATGGCTGTTAAAGCCCAACAGATCACCCGCCGGCGGTTTGGCCGGACAATTCTGCTCTATGCCCCTCTTTATCTGTCCAATGAGTGTCTGAACGGCTGCCGCTATTGTGGATTTAATGCCGAAAATGATCTGTTGCGCAAAACCTTAACCCTTGATGAGGTTGAGCGCGAAGCCCGGTACCTGCACGATCAAGGGTTTCGTCACCTGTTGCTGCTGACCGGTGAAGCCCCGCAGGTAGCTGATGTCGGCTATCTTGAAGAAGCGGTAAAAATCATCAAACCATACTGTGGATCGATTTCGATAGAGGTTTTCCCCATGTCGACTGATGACTACGGGCGAATGGTCAACGCCGGTGTCGATGGGCTGACCCTGTATCAGGAGACCTATGATCGGGAGCGCTACCGCGACTTACACCCCTATGGCCCCAAAAGTGACTATGAATACCGCTTGCTTGGCCCCGAGCGCGCCGGTCAGGCCGGCATGCGGCGTATCGGTATTGGTTCACTCCTTGGCCTTGGTAACAGCCTGAGTGATTTATTCTACTCCGGCCTGCACGCGCGCTATCTGATGCACCGCTTCTGGAAGACCTTGATTACACTTTCCTTTCCACGCCTGCGCCCCGCTGCAGGGGGATTCACCCCTGAATATATCGTATCGGATCGTCAATTAACCCAGTTCATCTGTGCCTTGCGCCTGCTGTTGCCCGATGCCGGACTGGTTCTTTCGACCCGTGAAAGCGCTGCCCTGCGCGACAATCTCCTGCCGCTGGGAATCACTCAAATGAGTGCCGGTTCCTGCACCGCACCCGGCGGTTATGGCAATCATTCAGATGAGGGGGGACAGTTCAGTATCAGCGATGATCGCAGCCCGGCCCAGATTGAACAACTGCTTAAACAGGCAGGCTATGATCCGGTCTGGAAAGATTGGGACACGGCTTTTCTAACCTCAGCAGTAGAACGATAGGACCCCCCATGAAGCATTCGCCACTGCCACGCCTTTACCTGATCACCGATCGCCGGTTAATTCGGCCGGAACAGGACTTTTTCGAGGTGCTGGAGCAATTGATGGTGGCGGGAATACGCATGATCCAGCTACGCGAGAAGGATTTGCCGGCACACCAGCTTTACGAGATGGCCCAACATCTACGCACCATCACTTTGCGCCACAACTGTCTTCTGCTCATCAACGATCGCATTGACATTGCCCTGGCGGTAAATGCCGACGGGGTCCACTTAAGAAGCAATTCCCTGCCCACGGCGGTGGCACGTAAATTATTAGGTCCTGAAAAACTGATTGGTGTTTCTACCCACTCCAGCGAAGAGATTGCCGTAGCCACTGAGCAGGACGCTGACTTTGCCACCTATGGCCCGGTGTTTTATACCCCGTCAAAGGCAAGCTATGGGCCCCCCAAGGGACTTTCTGAACTACAAGTCGCTCGCAGCTCATCTGCGCTGCCAATTTACGCCCTGGGTGGAATAACGGTCACTAATACTCCGGCGGTCATGACCACCGGCACGTATGGTGTTGCAGTCATTTCGAGTTTGATGACTGCAGCAAATCCAACACCTGTCTGTCAAAAGCTCATCAGCGCCATCGGACACCGCTAATTTCCCTTAGTCAAGCTCGAAACTACAGATGGTCCGAGAGCTCATCAACTCTACGGCGTGCTTCCCTTTCGCTTATGCCATATCTCTCCTGAAGTTTCCCGACGAGTCGTTCCCGCTGGCCATCAATAAAATCGATATCATTGCCGCTGAGTTCGCCCCAGAGTCCCTTGATAAGTCCTCGCAGTTGATGCCACTTAGCAGTGAATTCCTCGTTTTCCATTCCTTTCCTCATTTCTCTCGTAGAGGTTAATGCCGAGATATCTCTGATTTTTATTTTATCGAACAATTCAAAGAAGACAATCAGCATAGGTCGTAAAAATGCTGTATAAGCAATCCCCTCGGGTCTGGTGGACCTTGTTAGCTAAACCGGTTTATTTATCCAATCGACCGCGCAACTTCACTATCTGCCCAACCACCAGGGGGACCAGACTGGCGGCAAGGATTAACAGCCATTCTCGTGGGCTCGGCGCAACCAGGTCCAGAATGTTTGAGAGGACCGGCAGATAAATAGCTGACAGCAGCAACCCCAGACCGATTCCGATCGCGCCCCAGATATGAGGATTGCTGGTGATTTCGTTACGCAACAGGGGGCTGGCAGGATCGCGCATGTTAAAGACATGCCACAGCCGCGCCAGCACCAGAGTCGAGAACGAGATGGTAACGGCACGTTCGGCGGGAAGTTCCCAGAGGACCAGTGCCACGGCAAAAGCCCCCAGTACGGCGATTGAGAACACCAGTGTGTGGCCACCGATTCCCAGCCAGTGGCGACGCGTCAGCACCGGCTCTTCAGGGTCACGTGGAGGTGACTGCATAATTTGCGGTCGCGCCTCCCCCATTCCCAGCGCCAGTGCGGGAAAAACATCGCCGATCAGATTGATATAGAGGATCTGCAGCGGCAGTAGTGGCAGCGGTGCCCCGACCAGCGAGGCCAGGGTAATGATGGCAACCTCGCTGACATTGCCGGAAATCAGATAGTAGATAAAATTGCGGATGTTGTTGAAAATACCACGACCATAGCGGATGGCTACCACGATGGTACCGAAGCGGTCGTCCTTGAGGATCATGTCGGCGGCTTCCTTGGCAACCTGGGTGCCGCGTTTACCCATCGCCACACCGATGTCGGCTTTTTTCAGTGCCGGCGCATCGTTGACCCCATCACCGGTCATGGCGACAATCTCACCCCTTTCCCGATAGAATGAGATCAGGGTGAGCTTCTGTTCAGGGGTCACCCGCGCAAAGATCGAAGCATTCAAAATTCTTTCCAGTTCCTCAGACGAAAGAGAGTCCGTATCCTCCAGGGCGTCTCCTTTCAGAGTTCCGGATTCGTCTGCCTCAAGGCCGATTGCCGCGGCAATTCCCCGGGCCGTGGCCGGGTGATCACCGGTTACCATAATGACCCGGATACCGGCGCCGGCACATTCTTCAAGGGCGCCTGGAACGTCCTTGCGGGGCGGATCGTGCAGGGCGGCAAATCCCAACAGGATCAGATCGGCGTAAGGTTCAGTGCTTTTACTGTCAGCCTCTTTATATGCCAGGGCCATCAGCCGCAGCCCATCTTCGGCCAGCGAACGGTTGTGCTCTACCCATTCGTTGCGCGTATCCGGTGATAGTTCAACCAGCTCATCGCCGTCGGCTAAGCGGTCGCAGCACTCCAGCACCGCCTCCGGCGCGCCCTTGACGGCCACCAGGATCTTGCCTTCCTGTTCGTGAAAGGTGGCCATCATCTTCGTTTCGGCACTGAATGCTTCTTCACGGATTTCGGGATATTTTTCCAGCAACTCCTGACGATGAACGCCCGCGGCCTCAGCGATGAGCAACAAGGCGGTTTCGGTGGGGTCTCCTATCTCTTTCTCCTGGTTGAGGGAGGCGTTATTGCACAGCACGCCGATCTGCAGGATTTTCTCCAGGCGTGAATCCTGCTCCGGGTCAAGATCCTGATCTTCATTGATCTCAATCTCTTCACCGGACAGGATAAAGCGGCGAACCCGCATGCGGTTTTCGGTCAGGGTTCCGGTTTTATCGGCAAAGATAACCGTCGTTGCTCCCAGGGTTTCCACCGCGGAGAGGCGACTGATCAGCGCATTGTGCTCGGCCATCCGCCACATGCCGCGCGCCAGGGCAATGGTTGCCACCACCGGCAGTCCTTCGGGTATGGCGGCAATGGCCATGGCAATGGCGGTCTCCAGTACCAGCGTCAGGTCCCGCCCTCCGATCACCCCGGCTGCCGCCACCACAACGCCCATCACCAGAGTCAGCAGCACCAGCCGCCGCCCCAATTTTTCCAGTCTTTTTTCCAGAGGCGTCATTTCATCTTCTGCCCCCAGTACCAGACCGGCGACAGTGCCCAGTTCCGTGTCCATCCCGGTGGCGCTAACAACTCCGGCTCCCGAACCGGAGGTGACGGCGGTGCCTTTGAACAGCATGTTGGCACGCTCGGCCAGAGGGGTGGATTGATCAAGGGAATCAGTCGCCTTGTGGGTCGGTACCGATTCCCCCGTCAGAGCGGATTCATCGGCCCGCAGCCGGTTTGCCTCGATCAAGCGCAGGTCTGCCGGGACGAGATCGCCGGCGTCGATCAGCACTACATCCCCCGGCACCAGCTCGGCGGCAGGGATCTCGCTGCTTTGCCCATTGCGGTGGACGCGGGCGGTGACGCGCTCCAGACTCTGGAGCGCTTCCATGGAGCGGGTCGCCTTGAGTTCGGTGATAAAGCCGATTGTGGCGTTAAGAACCAGCGCAATCGCTACGGCAACACCTTCCAACCACTCCCCGAAGAGAAAAGCCGCGACCGAAGCAGCGCCAAGCAGGAGGATCACCAGACTTTTGAACTGATTGACGAGGAGTTGCCATACGGTAGTCTTCTGCTTCTGGTGCAGCCGATTAGGGCCATAGGAATGAAGCTTCTTGCGAGCCTCCTCTTTGCTCAGCCCCTGATCCGGATCAAGATCAAAATATTCGGTCACCTCCTTGACGGAAAGGGACCAGGGGGATTGAATCTGTTTATTCTTTTGATTCGGATTTGCCGACTTTTCAGTCATTCGCACCAACCTGAATTAAGAGTATTATTTACAAAAAAATGATAAATCGAAAAAAACATCCTTCATGTCAACTTAAGTAATCTGGCGTTAACAGCAACGATGACGGTGGATAGCGACATGATCAGCGCTCCAACTGCCGGAGAAATAACAATGCCCCAGGGTATGGCAACTCCGGCTGCCAGAGGAATAGCAACGACATTGTAACCGGTGGCCCAGATGAGATTCTGCACGGTCTTGCTGTATGTGGCGTGGGAAAGCCGGAAAATATTGGCCACATCACGCGGATTTGAATGAACAAGAACGATATCTGCTGTTTCGATGGCGACATCGGTCCCGGCTCCCACAGCGATCCCCAAATCCGCTTCAGCCAGCGCCGGAGCGTCATTGATGCCGTCGCCGGTCATAGCGACCTTGAAGCCTTTATCGCGCAGCTCCCTGATTTTTTCGGCCTTGTCATCGGGCAGGACTTCAGCAAAATAATCCTCAATCTTCAGGGTCTTGGCTACTGCTGCGGCCACCTGTTCCTTGTCTCCGGTCATCATCATGGGGCGGATCCCCATATCGCGCAGAGTTTCAAGGGCAGTAGCGGATTCTTCCCGTATCGTGTCGCCCAGGGCAATGGCACCGAGGACGGTGTCGTCTTCCATCACAAATACCAGGGTCCGGCCCTGGTCCTGGTGTTCCTGCAGAGGTTCTTCATCATAGGTGATGTCATTTTTATCAAGATAGCCGGGAGCCATCACCTTGATTGATCGCCCTTCAACTTGTCCCTTGATCCCCTGCCCTTTGATGGCCTCAAAATTTTCAACCTCGGGCACTTGAATTTCGCGTTTTTTTACTTCCTGCATAATTCCTTCGGCGATGGGATGTTCAGACTGGCTTTCAAGCGCTGCTGCCAGCCGCAGGACTTCTTTCTCATCCTGGTCGTCAAAAACGATGACCCCGCCAATCTCAAAACTTCCTTCTGTCAGGGTGCCGGTTTTATCGAAGACAATGACATCAATCCGGCGTGCAGCTTCAAAAGCGTTGCGTTCCCTGATCAGCAGGCCATTCTTTGCCGCAAGGCTGGTGGAGGTGGCAACCACCAGAGGGATTGCCAGTCCCAGGGCATGGGGACAGGTGATGACCATGACGGTCACCATACGCTCCATCGCGTCGACAAATGGAGAACCGACAAGAAGCCAGGCAGCGAGGGTGATTAAGCCGACCGTTACAGCGATGACGGTCAGCCAGAAGGCAGCCCGGTCGGCCAGCCCCTGCGATCTGGATTTTGACTCCTGGGCGGCGCGCACCGTTTTGATCACCTGGGAAAGAAAAGTTTCTTCACCCACCTTCTCTGCTTCCACCTGAAGGGTTCCATCGCCATTAATGGTGCCGCCGATGACCTCCTCACCTTCTTCTTTGCCGACCGGCCGGGACTCGCCGGTCACCATTGATTCATCGACCCGTGAGGATCCTTCCCTGACGACGCCGTCGGTGGGAATTTTTTCACCGGGCTTGACCAGAAACAGATCTCCCTTTTCGAGTTCGTCGACCTGGACGTCTTCAGTAGATCCATCTTCATTCAAACGATGTGCCTCACTCGGCATGAGCTTGACCAACTCGTTGAGGGCTTGAGAAGCTCCCATAACCGATTTCATCTCGACCCAATGGCCGAGGAGCATGATGTCAATCAGGGTCGCCAGCTCCCAGAAAAAAACCTTGCCGGCCAGTCCAAGCGCAACCGCTGCGGAATAGAAATAGGCAACGGTGATCGCCATCCCGATCAGGGTCATCATGCCCGGCTGTTGTTCTTTGATTTCGTCGTAGAGGCCGGTGAGGAAGGGCTTGCCACCATAAAAGTAGATAGCCGAAGAAAAAGCCAGCAGCACATAGATGTCACCGGGAAAGGAGATGACCTTAGTAAGCCCCAAAAGAGATTGAAGCATCGGTGAGAGGATCAGGATCGGAACCGTCAACACCAGGCTGATCCAGAAGCGTTTGCGGAAATCTGCTGCCATCATGGCATGATGGTTTTCGTGACCGTTATGTCCACCGTTCTCTTTATCTTTTTTGTGATCCTGATGGTTATTTTTTTGTTCAGATTTGTTGGTCATGCAACACTCCTTTTAACCAAAGGGACTGCGTCAAGACAGCCTTTTTTCAACTCACAGATTCAGAACCGCTCGTGCAATCAGGAAATAAACCAGCAGGCCACTGGCGTCGATGATGGTGGTCACGAAGGGCGCACTGGCCACCGCCGGGTCTACCCCGAAGAAACGGGCGGCGAGTGGCATCGTCGAGCCAACCGCGGAAGCCAGGGTACAGATGGAGACAAGAGTCAGTGAGACCACTAGGGCCAACGCCTGTCCTGCATACAGGCTGACCGGCAGATAACTGACCAGACCCAGCATGGCCCCCAGCATAAAACCCACCCGCCCTTCCCGCAGGATGGTGCGGATAAAGTCGTTTGGATGGACATCGCCCACTGCCATACTGCGCACAATGGTGGTAGAGGCCTGGGCACCGGCGTTGCCGCCGGTGCCGATCAGTAGCGGAATAAACAGGGCGAGGTTGACAGCGGTTTCAAGAGTTGACTCAAACAGGTTAAGCACCTGTACCGTCAGGGTGGCGGCGACAATCAGGACCACCAACCACAACACCCGCGACTTTGCCAGGCGAAAGTCTGAAACAGAAAAATAAGGACGTCCCAGGGGCTCGGTACCACCGGAGCGGGCCAGGTCTTCGCCTTCCTCCAAAGTCAGGACATCCATGGCATCGTCAATGGTTACGATCCCCAACAGCATGTTGTCCTCATCCACCACCGGTATGGCCAGCAGGTCCGCTGCCTGCAGCAGGCGGGCGACCTTTTCCTGGTCTGCGTCGGCTTTCACGGCATGGGGGTCTTTGTGCATGATGTCAGAGATCTGCCGTTCAGATGTGCTGAGGACCAGATCACCTAGTTCACAGATCCCCATCAACTGGTTTTGTTCATCGGTCACCGGTAAGGTGTGTATCGTTTCGGCCTTGTGACCGTGTTTGCGGATATAATCCAATGCCTCCACAACCGTCATATCCGGGCTCAGAGCGAGAAATTCAGGGCTCATGATGCGCCCGGCGGACTCTTCCGGGTAACTGAGCAGCTGGTTGGTGAGACGCCGTTCCTCAGCACTAAGCTCCGCCAGATGGTCGTCTACCTCATGGGCGGGGAGTTCATTGAACAGTCGCGCCCGATCATCGGGATCAAGTTCCTCGACCAGGGAAAAGGCGTGTTCCTGCTCAGCCACCTTCAGCATCCGCTCCTGCTGAGCGACGTTCAGCTGTTTGAAAACTCTCAGCGACAGCTCCCGGCTTAGCTCGCGAAAAACGGCTTCCTGCTGGTCAGGGTCCAGTCGGGCTGTCTTTTCTGCGATCTGCAGCGGTGTTTTGTCCGCGAGCCAGGCGTTGATTTCGTCTGCCTTGGTAAATTTTAAATCCTTATCAGTCTTCAACATCGCCTCCAGATGCAACCAGGAGCAAAGAAGGGCTTTCCGATCAAAAAAGGGTTCTGCTACCGGTGCCGAACAAAAATAATTTGGCAGCCTACGACTTCCCTTTCTCGCTGTTGCGCAGTGATAACAAGCCCCCGAAAGAACTTGCTTGCGCTAACCAACGGGACAGAAAAAGTCGGGTCAATTCTCGGCATTAAGCAGAAGACTCACAGGAAATCTTTGCAGAATGGTGCCGATATCTATCTTTTCTTCTCCAGATAACTGCGCTCCGCTGAGCATATCCTGCCAGTCGAATTGTTCAGGCGTCGGCAGATTCAGATATGTTTCCTGCCATACGTCATGACCCAAGGGTAATGTGGCTTCCTTGAGCCACCCGGCCAGACACCGTGGCGCCACTGTAATCACGTATCCATTATTATGTTTGCGAGCATAGGCTATCACATGCTCTCTGCCGGGGCCGACTGCCTCCAGGGGAAGATAATCACCTTCCTGAAACAGCAGAGGGTAGCGATGACGCAAACAAAGGGTCTGATAAATAAGAAATTGCTTGATTCGTCCATCCTCCATGGTCGCGAGCAATTCATCGATCAATCCCGACAAGTCATTTTCTGATCTTTCGCGAATCTCCCGCAACGCGGATTGACGTCTTGCATAATCGACCGGTCGACGGTTGTCAGGATCAACCAGACTCAAATCCCATAACTCTGTTCCCTGATAAAAGTCAGGAACTCCCGGGGCGGTCATCTTGATTAACGTCTGGGTCAGGGAATTGAGCATTCCAAAATGAGCCACCTTGCGCTTAAAAGGCAGAAAATCCTGCAAGAAAGGATTTTCTCGATCAGAACTCAAAAGCTTGTCAATAAAAGACAAAAAAGCCTCTTCGTAAGCACTATCCGGTTTGATCCATGCCGTATGGACTTTGGCCTCGCGCACCGCCTTGACCATGTAATCTTTGATTCGGGGCAGGAAATCGGAATCATTCTCATCCTCGAAAGGAAAAGCTACTAGCAGGGTTTGATAAAGAAAATATTCA
>JAWOFG010000015.1:0-8135 GCA_046482365.1 Pelovirga sp.
TCTGGTTTTAGGTGGTCGTGTTCTCTCTGTTGAACAGGGTTTGCGATTAGTCAATGTCTGGTTGAAATCGCGCTATGAAGGCGGGCGGCACCAGCAGCGTTTGGATAAAATAACCGCACTGGAGTAATATGGAGTGTAGCCGTTATGATCCATGCGGAGCGGTTAACGGCTCCGTTTTTTTATTTATGGCAAAGTTTTTTTTGCGACGCCATCAATTTTCAAACAGGAGAACAAGCATGACCGCTGATAGATTGGCAACGATTGACCCTGAGATTGCAAAGGTTATTGCGCAGGAAGTCGCCCGGCAGGAATACAGCCTGGAGTTTATCGCTTCGGAAAATTTTGTCAGTGAAGCTGTGCTGGAAGCGCAGGGGTCCGTACTGACCAATAAATATGCTGAAGGCTATCCCGGCAAGCGTTATTACGGCGGTTGCGAATTTGTTGATATTGCTGAGCAGTTGGCCATTGATCGGGCGAAGGAACTGTTTGGTGCTGAACATGCCAATGTCCAGGCCCATTCCGGATCCCAGGCCAATATGGCGGTCTATATGGCTACCTGTGCACCCGGGGATACGGTGTTGGGGATGAATCTGGCCCATGGTGGACATCTAACCCACGGTTCGCCGGTGAATTTTTCCGGCAAGCTCTACAATATCGTTGCCTACGGGGTAAAGCCCGAGACCGGTACCATCGATTATGACGAGGTCGCGCGCCTGGCCCATGAGCACCGGCCTAAACTGATTGTCGTTGGTGCCAGTGCCTACGCGCGTGAGATCGATTTCCCGGCATTTCGCCGGATCGCTGATGAAGTCGGTGCCCTGGTGATGGTTGATATGGCGCATATTGCCGGACTGGTTGCTGCCGGTGTTCACCCGAGTCCGGTTCCCTATGCTGACTTTGTGACCTCAACGACCCACAAAACCCTGCGTGGTCCCCGTGGTGGTCTCATTCTGTGCAGCGAAGAATGGGGGAAAAAACTCAACAGCCTGATTTTTCCCGGTATTCAGGGTGGACCACTGATGCATGTGATTGCCGCCAAAGCGGTCGCTTTTAAAGAGGCGTTACAGCCCGAATTCAAGACCTACGCGACCCAGGTGGTGAAGAACGCCAGAGCCCTGGCAGCGGGTCTGTTGGCACGTGGCTACAATCTGGTGTCCGGTGGTACAGACAACCATCTGATGCTGGTTGATTTCAGTGGAACCGAGATGACCGGTAAGGTTGCCGAAGCAACCCTCGAACATGCCGGGATCACCGTTAACAAAAATGCCGTACCCTTTGATACCCGTTCTCCTTTTGTCACCAGCGGAATCCGTATCGGTACTCCGGCTACTACCACCCGGGGGCTGACCGAAAAAGAGATGGAACAGGTCGCAGGGTGGATTGATCGAGCACTGAAAAATAGTGATAATCCCGATGTCCTCTCTGCAATCAAAGCTGAGGTCAAGCAGTTGTGTCAGCAATTTCCTCTTTATCCCCAGCGGATCGGCTAGCTCTGTATGATCCGTCCGGATTGGGATGAATACTTCATGCAGATTACCCAGCTGGTAGCAACGCGCTCCACCTGTATGCGCCGTCAGGTTGGCGCCATGCTGGTAAAGGATCGCAATATCCTGGCGACCGGCTACAATGGAGTGCCCACCGGCATCACCCATTGTGATGTCACCGGCTGTCTGCGTGATCAGTTGAAGGTTCCTTCCGGTGAACGTCATGAGCTCTGTCGCGGCCTGCATGCGGAGCAGAATGCGATTATCCAGGCGGCCCGTCACGGCACCAATATTGCCGCTGCGACCCTTTACTGCACTGATTCTCCCTGTATTATCTGCAGCAAAATGCTGATTAACGCGGGGGTGAATGAAATCATCTATGGCCGGGGCTATCCCGATCAGTTGTCACTGGAAATGCTCGGTGAGGCCGGAATCCGTTTTCATCATTATCAGCCGCCGGCCAATGTCACATGAAATGCCCGTTCTGCAACCACGAAGACACCCGGGTAGTTGATTCACGGCTCGGCAAGGATGGCAACAACGTTCGCCGCCGCCGCGAATGTCCATTGTGCGAACGGCGCTTCACCACCTATGAACGGGTAGAGGAAATTCTTCCTTACGTCATCAAAAAGGATGGCCGCCGCGAACCTTTTGATCGTGCCAAGATTGTTTCCGGCATGCAGCGCGCCTGCGAAAAACGTCCGGTCTCGATGGAGCAGATAGAAGCGCTGGTGGATCAGCTTGAGCGGCGATTTCAGGAGTGTGGTGACAAGGAAATCCCTGCCAGCCTGATCGGCGAAGCGGTGATGGATGCCTTGCACGATACCGATGAAGTGGCCTATGTCCGTTTTGCTTCGGTCTATCGTCAGTTCAAGGATATCAATGAATTTATGACAGAGCTTACCGATCTGCTCAAAAACTCCGGCAAGGGGTGACGGCGTCGCAAAGGTAGTTTTTTTGTATCTGTTCAGCACCGGGCCTTTGAATCCTATGTCAAGGGACGCTTTTCGTCATCCATGACCGCTTTTTGCCGCCGTCCATGGCGACAAAAACCCTTGCCACAGGATCCAAAGGCCCTGCGCAAGTATAGAGCTGAATAGTTACGTTTTTTTTGGTTCATTGTTCCCGTTGAAAAGTCTTAAAAACCATGATCGACCCGTCACTTTCATCTCATTTATTTATGCAACGGGCCCTTGAACTGGCCGAGCAGGGTCGGGGGCGCACTGCGCCCAATCCGCCGGTCGGGGCTGTGGTTGTCAGAAACGGACAGATTGTCGGTGAAGGGTTTCATCCCAAAGCCGGCATGCCCCACGCCGAAGTCTTTGCCCTTGAGCAGGCCGGCGCAAAAGCAAAGGGCGCAGATATCTATGTCACCCTTGAGCCCTGTTCCCATACCGGTCGTACCCCCCCTTGTGCCCGGGCTCTTATCGCAGCCGGGATTCGCCGTGCTTTTATTGCGATCATTGACCCTGATCCACGTGTCTCTGGCGCCGGTATCACTTTGCTGCGCGAAGCTGGTATCCTGGTGGAGGTCGGTTTGGGTCAGGATCAGGCGGCAGAACTGATTGCCGGCTTCAGCAAGCATCTGCGCAGCGGTCACCCCTGGACCATCTATAAAGCGGCCATGACCCTCGATGGACATACCGCTACCGCTGTCGGCGATTCGCGCTGGATCTCCTGTGAAGAAAGCCGTCTGCGGGTGCATCGCTTGCGTAACCGGGTCGAAGCCATTATGGTGGGGATTGAAACCGTATTAAAGGATGATCCGCTGCTCAATGTGCGATTGCCGCATGAACAGATCCTTGACCCTTTGCGCGTTGTTGTCGATAGCCGTTTACGTTTTCCCCTGACGTCGAAGATGCTGACACAAGACTCGACGGCAGCGACCCTGATCGCTACCTGTTGTGATGATCAGGTACGGATCAACACCGTAACGGCTGCCGGGGCCGAGGTTCTGGTACTGCCTGCGGATCAGGAGGGTCGTGTCAAGCTGCCGGCCTTGTGGGATGAGCTTGGTCGCCGTCACGTGCAACAGCTGCTGCTTGAAGGGGGTAGTACCCTGGCGACAGCTGCCTGGAAAGCCTGTTTGATTGATGAACTGATGGTTTTTGTGGCGCCTCGACTGGTTGGCGGTTGCCCGACCAGCGGGCTGTTTTCCGGCGTTGGGAAAAACCAGATGGCCGACAGTGCCATGCTGGAGGATGTACGCCACGAAACATCGGGGAGTGATCTGTTGATCAGAGCAAAGGTGCAGACATGTTTACTGGACTGATTCAGGCCATCGGCCAGGTACGCAACCTCGAAGGGGGAGGTGATTCCGGCCGCTTGCGGATTGCCAGCTCCCTGGTGCATGAAGAGCTGGGCCTGGGAGAAAGTATTGCCGTCAATGGTGTCTGTCTTACCGTCACCGGCTGGGATCGCGACAGCTTTACCCTCGATGTCTCGCCGGAAACCTTGCGGACCACGACCTTAGGAGCATTATCACCGCGTACAGCTGTCAATCTGGAGCGGGCCCTGCGCTTGTGTGACCGTCTTGGTGGCCATTTGGTGGCTGGTCATGTGGACAGTGTCGGCACGGTACGGCAAATGCGCAAAGAACATAACTCAGTGTATTTCGAGTTTGCTGTTGCTGCAGAGTCACTGCGCTATATTGTTGCCAAGGGCTCAGTGGCCATCGATGGGGTCAGTTTAACCGTCAATCAGGTGTTCAGTGACCGTTTCAGCATTATGGTCATTCCCCATTCCTTGGAGCAGACCTGTTTAAAGGACCGGCGTGTGGGTGATGCGGTCAATATTGAAACCGATCTGATCGGCCGTTACGTTGAACGCTTTGTTGCTCACCCGTCCGGCGTCACCGGCGGGTCATTGAGCCGTGAGTTTCTTGCTAAAAACGGGTTTGTATGAGATAAATTCCGCCTTGAGCTGACCTGCTGATGAAATAAAGTGACACAAAGGAACTTTGATAATGACAATTGCAAAAATTGATGCCGCTCTGGAGGATGTCCGTAACGGCAAAATGGTGATTCTGGTTGATGATGAGGATCGCGAAAACGAAGGTGATCTGGTTATCGCCGCCGAGCTGGTGTCCGCGGATGCCATCAATTTCATGGCTCGCCACGGACGTGGTCTGATCTGTCTGTCGTTGACTGAAGAACGGGCCGATCAACTGGAATTGCCGCTGATGGTCAGCGACAACAGCTCTTCCTTTGGTACCGCCTTCACCATCTCGATTGAAGCGCGCAAAGGGGTGACCACCGGCATCTCCGCTGCCGATCGCGCCCGGACGATTGAAGTTGCGGTAGCTGATGATACCACGGCCAGGGACCTGGCCCGACCGGGTCATATCTTCCCCTTACGGGCTAAAAAAGGCGGGGTGATGGTGCGTGCCGGGCAGACCGAAGGCTCGGTTGACCTGGCGCGTCTGGCCGGACTCAAACCGGCCGGGGTAATTTGTGAAATCATGAATGAAGACGGCACCATGGCGCGCATGCCGCAACTTGAGGTGTTTGCCAAAGAGCATGATCTGAAAATCATTTCGATTGCTGACATTGTCGCCTATCGGATGCGCAAGGAGTTGCTGGTCCGCCGGGCGGCTGAAACCCGCATGCCTACCCCCCATGGCGGCCCGTTTACCGCTATTATTTATGAGAATGAGGTTGATGAGGCCCATCATATTGCCCTGGTTAAAGGCACCATTGATCCGGAAAAACCGGTACTGGTTCGGGTGCATTCTGAATGTTTGACCGGGGATGTGTTTGCTTCGGCGCGTTGCGATTGTGGTACCCAGCTTCACACCGCGATGGATCGCATTGGCGCTGAAGGGACGGGAGTGATCCTCTATATGCGTCAGGAAGGGCGAGGAATCGGACTGATCAACAAGTTTAAAGCCTACGCCCTGCAGGATCAAGGGCATGATACGGTGGAGGCCAACCATATGCTCGGTTTTGCCGCTGACCTGCGTGATTACGGCATCGGAGCACAGATCCTCGCTGACCTGGGGGTTCGCAAGATTCGTTTGATGACCAATAATCCAAAAAAAATTATCGGCCTTGAAGGCTATGGTCTCGAGGTCGTAGAACGGGTCGAGCTGGAGATGCCTGCCCATGGTACCAACCTTAATTATTTACGAACAAAGCGCGAAAAAATGGGACATTTGCTCGAAAATTTATAATCTGATTTAACCCACAGGAGCCTATCGATGCCAAAGACCATTGAAGGAAAATTTGATGCCGGTCATTTTCGTTTCGGAATCATTGTCAGTCGTTTTAACAGCTTTATCGCTGAGCGACTGCTCGAGGGAGCAATCGATACGTTAGTCCGTCATGGTGCTGCCGATGCTCAATTGACGGTTGTTAAGGTTCCCGGGGCCTTTGAAATACCACTGATGGCCAAGCAGATGGCAGCATCAAAAAAGTTTGATGCGCTGGTGTGTTTAGGCGCGGTCATTCGCGGAGGCACTCCACACTTTGAATATGTCAGCTCCGAGGTTACCAAAGGGGTTGCCCAGGTCTCTCTCGAGTACGGTCTGCCTGCGGCCTTCGGGGTATTGACCACCGATTCCGTTGAACAGGCCATCGAGCGCGCCGGTACCAAGGCGGGTAATAAGGGCGCCGAGGCCGCCATGAGTGCGCTGGAGATGGTGAATGTGCTGGGGGCTTTTAACGCTGATGAGTAATAACCGCCGGCGGGGGCGTGAATATGCCCTGAAAATTCTCTTTGCCCTGAAATATCAGTCTGATCAGGTCAACGTTGATCAGATTCTGGAAAATTTCTGGAACAACCTCCACTATTCTGAAGATATTCTCGGTGAACCTTTGGAAGAGGGAGCGCAACCGGTACCGGAGGCGGTTCGTTTATTTACAGAAAAACTGGTGCGCGGGGTATTGGAACAGCGCCCGCTGATTGACGAACGGATCAAGGCTGTGGCCCACAACTGGTCGCTGACGCGGATGGCACCGGTTGATTTAGCCCTGTTGCGCCTGGCGACCTATGAATTGCAATTTTTGTCCGACATTCCGGCGGCAGTGACCTTGAACGAAGCGATTGAAATTGCCAAACGCTACGGCACCAAGGAATCGCCAACCTTCATTAACGGCCTGCTGGATAAAATCGCCCAAAAGAACACAGCCAAGCAAAAGGCTGGTTGAAAATAATATGAACGGAGATAATACATGAAGAACGGCATCAATGTCGGCCTGCTCGGCTTTGGCACCATCGGTACCGGGGTAGTCAGGGTGTTACAACAAAACGCAGATGTGATCCAGCAGCGCCTTGGTGCTCCGGTCCATTTGCTCAAAATTGCCGATCTGGATATTACCACTGATCGCGGGGTGCAGGTGGAACCAGGCATCTTGACCACTAAGGTGGAGGATGTGATCAGCCACCCTGATATCGACCTGGTCATCGAACTGATTGGTGGCTATGAACCGGCAAAAAGTTTTCTGCTCAAAGCCATAGCCAACGGCAAGCACGTGGTGACTGCCAATAAGGCACTGATGGCCGTTCATGGTCAGGAAATTATCGCCGCCGCTAACCAGGCCGGCGTCTCGGTCATGTTCGAAGCCGCTGTTGGTGGTGGCATTCCGGTTATCTCTCCGATCAAGGAGAGCCTGGGTGCCAATCGGTTCAGTTCGGTGCTCGGTATACTTAATGGTACCTGCAACTACATCCTCACCAAGATGACCGACCATGGCAGTGAATTTGCTGCGGTGCTCAAAGAAGCCCAGCAATTAGGTTATGCCGAAGCTGATCCGACCTTTGATATCGAAGGAGTGGATACCGCTCACAAGATCGCTCTGCTCAGCGGTTTGTGCTTCGGTACCAGGGTTGATTTTAATCAGGTTTATATCGAGGGGATCAGCAATATCGACGCCGTTGATATCAGCTTTGCCAAGCAGATGGGGTACAAGATCAAGTTGCTGGCCATCGGTAAAAATCATGGTGATCAGATCGAGGTGCGGGTTCATCCGACCATGATCCCGGCAGAGGATCAGCTCGCTGAAGTAGCCGGGGTCTTTAATGCTGTACGCCTGACCGGTGATTTTGTCGGACCGACCTTATTGTACGGCAGTGGGGCCGGCATGGATCCGACCGCCAGTGCGGTCATGGGCGATGTTATGGCCATCGGCCGCGATATCCTCAGTGGTGCCCGCTTGCGCCTGCCGATCATGGGGTGTTGTGAAGAGGCGGTCCAGTCGCTACCGATCCGGCCGATGAGTGAGATCATCAGTCACTACTATCTGCATTTTAGAAGTCTTGATCGTCCCGGCGTGCTTGCCAGGATTGCCGGCTGTCTCGGCGACCATAACATCAGCATTCAGTCGATGATTCAGCCCGAGTGCCACGATGCCGACTGTGTCCCCATTGTTCTGATGACCCATGCCGCCAAAGAAGCAGATGTGGTCAAAGCGTTAAAAGAGATCGAAGCGTTTGATATCACCTGCCAGAACCCACGCCTGATTCGGGTCGAGCACGATCTAGGTTAATATAAAAAAAGAGCCCCCATCCATTTTCAGGATGGGAGCTCCCCCCCTCCGAACCGCATTGCATGATATCGCATTGCAAGTGGTTCAGATCCTAGTTGTGGGTAACACTATACCCACGATTTCTGACAAAAATCTGACTGGAGCCCCTTTTCAGCAAAAAAAAAAA
>JAWOFG010000069.1:0-43581 GCA_046482365.1 Pelovirga sp.
GCCTGATGTCAGGTGTGCCGCTTCAGTCTGTTTTTGTCGTGGAGGTTGTCCGGAGAGAGTATCCGACCTTTGTTCGGTCGCTGTCTCAGGCCATCCTCCTTTTGGTATAATCACATAATAGCATCGTCTGGTTGTTGTCGGTCGGTGCCAACAAAGGAGTTTTTTATGGCTTATCATAAAGTAGAAGTAGAATTCAATGGTCAACCCCTGACGATTGAAACAGGAAAAATGGCACGTCAGGCTCATGGAGCCGTCATTATCACCTATGGTGAGACCAAGGTTCTCTGTACCGTGGTTTCAGGTCACAGTATCCGCCCCGGTCAGGACTTTTTCCCACTGACGGTCAACTATTCAGAAAAATTTTACGCCAGTGGACGGATTCCCGGGTCTTTCTTTCGCCGTGAACGTGGTTCAACCGAGCGCGAAACCTTGATCTGTCGCCTGATTGATCGTCCGATGCGCCCGTTGTTTCCCAAGGGGTATCTCTATGAAACCCAGATTATGCCAACGGTTATTTCTGCCGACCTGATTAACGATCCGGATACCCTGGCGATGGTGGCGGCATCGGCTGCCGTAGGGATCTCGGATATTCCCTTTAACGGGCCGATAGCGGCAGTACGAGTTGGTCGGGTAGATGGCGAGTTTATTGCCAATCCGACCCTTGTACAGATGCAAGTCAGTGATCTAGAGCTTGTTGTTGCTGGTTCCCGTGACGCAGTAATGATGGTGGAAGGGGAGTCAAAATTCCTCTCAGAGCAGGAAGTGCTCGACGCTATCTTCTTTGGTCACAATGCCCTGCAGCCGCTGATCGATCTGCAACTGGAACTCGCCAAGCTGGTTGGTCAGGAAAAGCGTGAGTTTGTTGTTGCTGAAAAAGACCAGGTATTGGTGGATAAGGTCAAGGCTCTGGCTGAACCGCGCATTGTTGAGGCGGTTGCTATTCGCAGCAAACAGGAACGCTATGCTTCTCTCGGCGTCATCCGTAATGATATCAAAGAACAACTGGCCGACGAATTTGAAGGACGCGAAGACGAAGTTTCTGCTGCTCTTGGTTCCCTGGAAAAAACCGTTGTGCGCCGCACCGTCACTAAAGACCGAGTTCGTATCGATGGCCGTGGCATGGAAGATATTCGCCCAATCAGCTGTGAGGTTGGAATTTTGCCCCGTGCCCATGGTAGTTCCTTGTTTACCCGCGGTGAAACTCAAGCCCTGGTGACAACGACCCTGGGAACCTCGTCTGATGAGCAACGCATGGATAATGTCCAGGGGATGGAATTCAAGAAATTCATGCTCCACTATAACTTCCCACCATTCTGTGTTGGTGAAACCAGCATGCGTCTTTTTCCCGGACGACGTGAAATCGGTCATGGAATGCTTGCTGAACGCAGTGCTGCCCAGATTTTACCCGAATTTGAAAAATTCCCCTATACCATGCGGATAGTTTCCGAGGTTCTTGAGTCAAACGGTTCATCATCCATGGCATCGGTTTGTGGTGCCTCCATGGCCCTGATGGATGCCGGTGTACCGGTGTCAGAGCCGATTGCCGGGATCGCTATGGGACTGATTAAAGAGGGCGATGACATTGCCGTGCTGTCGGACATCCTCGGCGATGAAGATCATCTTGGAGACATGGACTTCAAGGTGACCGGGTCGGCCCGTGGTATTACCGCGCTGCAGATGGATATCAAGATTTCCGGTGTTACCAAAGAAATTATGCAGCAGGCTCTCGAGCAGGCCAAAGCCGGTCGTATCCATATTTTGGCAGAAATGGCCAAGGCTATTTCCACACCGCGGACTGAACTGTCCAAATATGCGCCACAAATCACCAGTATCCGTGTCAAGCAGGATCAGGTACGCACCGTTATCGGTTCAGGTGGTAAAAATATTCGTGGCATTATCGAAGTTACCGGCTGTTCCATCGATATCCAGGATGATGGTACCATCAATATTGCTTCAGCTGACGGGGCTGCGGCTAAACTGGCGATCAAGATGATTCGCGACCTGACCCAGGAAGCCGAGGTAGACAAACTCTACATGGGAACCGTCAAAAAGATCATGGAATTTGGCGCCTTTGTTGAAATTTTCCCCGGTACAGACGGTTTGATTCATGTATCAGAGCTCGCCAATGAGCGTGTCCGCAATGTGACTGACGTGATCAAAGAAGGAGATCAGGTTCTGGTTAAATGTATCGGCGTCGATCGCCAGGGCAAAATCAAGTTGTCCCGCAAAGCGGCCCTCGGAGCTGAAACGCCTGAAGAAGGCTAATCTGCGTCCGCAGTAGAAATATGACAACAGCAACGATGGCCGCAGAAGACTTCACTTTTTTGCGGCCATCGTTTATTCAAGGTGCTATGTGTGATGAACCCGGCGATAGAAATTAAAAGAATAAAGCCTTCCGTCCAGTTGCCACGTTATATGACAAGCCTGTCAGCGGGGATGGATATCTGTGCCGAACCTGATGAGCCGATGTTGCTGGCGCCGGGTGAACGCTGCCTGATCCCAACCGGTATTGCCGTAGCGATACCGCCGGGTTTTGAAATTCAGGTGCGCCCACGTTCAGGCCTGGCAATCAACCATGGTATTACCCTGGTCAACACACCGGGAACCATTGATGCCGATTATCGTGGAGAAATTAAAATCATCGTGATTAATCATGGCAGGGATGTGTTTGAAATAAAGCCCGGGGATCGTATCGCCCAACTGATTGTTGCACCAGTGGTTCAAGCGCAACTGATCGAAGTGTCTGATCTGGATTCCACCGAGCGTGGCTTAGGAGGATTCGGTCACACTGGAACCGATCGGAACAATTAATGAGTGAGCGGACAATACCTGATGATCTGATGGAGTTTCCTTGTCATTACCAGTTCAAAGCGATCGGTGAGGGCGATGATGTCTTTTGCCGTGCTGTGGTTGAGGCCATAAAAATTCACGCGCCGGTAGCGACGGATGCCGTTCGGAGCCGGCCAAGCCGTCAAGGTACCTACCAGTCTGTCTCTGTTGTGTTGACGGTTTACAGTCAAAACCAATTAACTGCTATCTATGCCGAGTTAAAAAAGATTGCTGGATTAAAAATGTTGTTGTGAGCCTAAGGAGAGAATTATGTATGTGTCGATTAATCCTGAAAATCCGCAGCCACGGTTCATTGATCAAGTTGTTACCTGCCTGAAACAGGGCGGGGTTATTATTTATCCGACCGATACCACCTATGGTATTGGCTGTGATATTTTTAATCGCAGAGCGGTGAAAAAGATTTTTCAGATTAAACAGCGCGACAGCCGCAAGCCTTTTTCATTTATCTGTAAGGATCTGGCAGAAATATCCAACTATGCCCAGGTCAGTAATTTTGCATTTAAAATCATGAAGCGCCATCTTCCCGGCCCCTACACCTTTGTGCTCGAAGCCTCCAAGATCGTTCCTGATTCATTGAGTACCAAGCAGAAAACCGTCGGCGTTAGAATCCCCGATAACGCCATATGTCATGCCATTGTCAATGAACTGGGGCATCCACTGGTAACAACCAGTGCCAATGTATCCGGCGAAAAAACACCTGCCGATCCTTATGAAATCAACAATAGTATGGGGCGATTGGTGGATATGGTGGTTGATGGAGGAATTCTGATGGACGAAGCTTCTACGGTGATCAGCTTGCTGGACGATAAGATAGAGGTTCTGCGACAGGGGTGTGGTGATACCTCCTGGATTGAATAGTGTTATTCCGGCTCCTGTGTCGGCCCCCCGACACTCACTGTCACAGCCGTCCATGGCCGCTTTTCTGACATTAAGTCAGTGTTCACTGTGCTTCGAGCCTCGAATTTTTGCATAAAAAAAGACCGCTAATGCGGTCATTTTTTATTGGTGCCGAAGGCGAGACTCGAACTCGCACGACCAGTTGGTCACCACCCCCTCAAGATGGCGTGTCTACCAGTTCCACCACTTCGGCAAGCGCAGGTTTTATACTGAATTGCATCTTTTGTTGTCAACTGAAAACTTGCAATCCATTGTTCTATTACTCGGGCGTTGCATCTGTTGCCGGTTGTTCCGGAGTACTTGATGCAGGAGCCGTCACTGTTCCGGGCATGATGGTTTTAGAAGCCGATGAACCGTAATAGTATGCCAGAGAAAGACTTGTCAGCATAAAAATTACCGCAACGGTAGCGGTTATTTTAGACATGACATTGCCACCGGATGAGCCGAACATGGTTTGACTACTACCGGCCCCAAAAGATGCCCCGGCTTGTGCCCCTTTGCCCATCTGCAGCAGAACAATAACGATCAGGGCAATAGAAACAAGAATATGTATACCAATCAAAATACTGACCATGAAAATATTTCCTCCATTGAATCTACGCAACCGCAGAAAACTATCATAAACATGAACATCGATGCAAACTTTTGTTTAAATAATCTTTAGTTTTTCCCCTCTTTTTGTAACCTCATACCAGAAGAGGTAGAGATTGTCTCATATAGGGGTTGACAAGCCTTATTGGCAATGATAGAACCCTATTCTATTTTCACTGGAGTAGCCTGTCATGGTTAAGCAACTTATCGGTCGCAAACTAAAATCATCACGTTTAAAAAGAGATAAGACAATTCAGGAGCTTGCCAGCCTTTCTCGAGTTTCTTCAAATATGATTTCACGGATTGAACGAGGTTTGACAACGCCTTCAGTAGAAATCCTGATGAAGCTTGCCGATGCGCTCGGGGTGAGTTTGAGCTACTTTGTCGAAGAGGCGGAAAAAGGGAGTGGAGTTGTCTTTACCCCGGCTGGACGAGGCGAGCCGGTTTTTTTCTTTGAAGACAAACATCAGATCAGCAGTTTAATGCAAGGATTGCGCGACCCGGGTTTTTCGGTGTTTATCGACACATTGGAACCTTTCTGTGATAGCGGCGAAGGGGGAATGATCCATACCGGAGAGGAATTTGCGATGGTTCTTGGGGGCTCTTTGGAATTTTTTATAGAAGATAATATGTATATGCTTAACGAAGGTGATTCGATTGCCTTCAAGGCATCTATACCTCATCGCTGGAAAAACAACAGTTCGCATCATGCTAAAGTGTTGTGGGTTGTTTCTCCGCCTCCAAACGTATGAATAATAAAATGGAACAGTTTATATGCAGATAAAAAAAATTGTCGGGAAAAAGCTGAAAGAAATTCGTTTAAAGCAAAACATGACAATCCAGATCCTGGCAGAAAAATCACAGGTTTCATCTAATATGATTTCGCGGATAGAGCGTGGTTTGACCACCCCCTCGGTTGAAATCCTCATGCGTCTGGCAACAGTTTTCGACAAAAGCATCAATTATTTTGTTGAAGATGTCAGCACATCTCACGAGGTTGTTTTTACCCGACCAGGTGATCGTGATAAGACCGTCTATGATGACGAGTATAACATGCATACGGAATCCTTCACATCCCGATTGCGTGACCCGCAGTTTATGTCGTTTTACTGTACCGTAAAAAAGGGGGGGCAAAGCGGTGTCAAAAACATGTATCACCCTGGTGATGAGTTGATTTATGTCCTGGAGGGGCAACTCAGGATGACCATTGTTGATGAAGAGTTTATCCTTAAGTCTGGTGACAGCCTGTGTTTCAAATCACATTTACCTCATCGTTGGGAAAACTGCGGCGATGCTGACGCCAAGGTTATCTGGACCTTATCTCCCTTTACCATAATTTGATTGACTGTTGAGAAGCGCCGCAACTTGGTGTATAGTTTCAGTAATTCCGCCCACTCATAGATGCCATGATTCTTCAAAGGGGGGTCAATGAACAAATCTGAATTGGTTGAGGCTTTATCGCAGAAAAAGAATCTCACCTACAAAAAGGCTGAGCAAATCATTAATCTTATTTTCGATTCGATGTCTCAATCCCTGATTGATCGTGATCGTATCGAAATCAGAGGTTTTGGTAGCTTCATGGTCAAGGATTATAAATCCTATCTGGGACGCAATCCAAAAACCGGGGAAATCATTAAGGTCGAAGAAAAAAAGCTGCCCTTTTTCAAGGCCGGCAAAGGATTGCGTGAACGGGTAGATCGTTAATCGGTCTTGTCACCATATCCTTGCGTTTATTGACCTTCAATATTGGGCCCAATCACGGTTGTGATCGGGCCTTGTTGTTTTTATAGATCGTTTTAGTTGTTTAAGGAGACTTCTTCCATGTTGCATCTTTATAAAGGAATCATCCCGCGCCTCCATGATACTGTTTTCCGGGTTGGCTCAAGTGAAATTATAGGCGACGTTGAAATAGGGGAATATTCCAGTCTCTGGTACCATGTCGTAGTGCGTGGAGATGTTAACCATATTCGTATTGGAGAACGCACCAACGTGCAGGATGGAACTGTCATCCATGTGACGAATAAAACCCATCCGACAATTATTGGCGATGATGTAACCATCGGCCATAATGTGACCCTCCATGGATGTACTATCGGTAATCGTTGCCTGGTCGGTATGGGAGCGATTGTGATGGATGGGGTTGTTATTGAGGACGATGCCATGATTGCTGCCGGCGCCCTGGTAACCCCCGGCACGCGTGTTCCTTCAGCTACGCTTTATGCCGGTTCCCCGGCACGCTGCAAAAGACAATTGTCAGATCAGGAAATTGCCTTTCTTCTTCAATCGGCTAACAATTATCTTGAGTATGTTAAAACCTACGAAATCTGAAAATCAGCTAAAAACAATTAACTAGAGTGGCAGGTGGCCTGTGAATAATGTGAATTTAGATACGTTGAAGGACAGTCCGCTCTTTCATGGCCTCGCTGCGAAAGAAGTTGAATTTTTCGGCACATTTCTGGCTCAACAGCAGATGTCTGCCGGCAAGACCATTTATATCGAAAACATGACAGGTGAATCCCTCTACCTCATCAAAAAAGGATCTGTACGTATTTCCCAGATGCTGGCAGAAGGGGATGAGCAGACCCTCGTTGTTCTTGGTCCGGGTGATACCTTCGGCGAGTTGGCGGTTATTGATGGCGGGCCGCGTGCAGCGACGGCGCGCGTGATCGAGGATGTGAGTCTTTTTTCCTTGAGCCGAAAAAACTATAATCAAATCTGCGCCAATAATCCGCGCCTCGGCATGCAGCTGACGCTGAACATTTTCAGGTCGTTTAGCGAACGCCTGCGGCGCTCAAAGCAGGATTATCGCAATATGCTGATTGCCATTATCAATAGAAAAAAAAGTTGATCATCCAGCTGCTTGCCAAGCAGATTCACAGGGTGCCGTTAATGGCCCCCTTTTTTTTCGTTTGCCTGCGGTTTGATCGTTGGTCAGATGTTTCACCCACGGAGAAATAATGTCTGTTCTGTTTAACCAGCAATTGATGTTCGGATTAATTGGCGGTCTTGGGCTATTTCTCTTCGGCATGAAGATCATGTCTGAAGGCTTGCAAAAGATTGCCGGTGAGAAAATGCGGCAGATTCTTGCCTCTCTGACCAGCCATCGCCTGGTTGCCGCCTTGGTTGGTATCAGTGTGACTGCTCTTATCCAATCCTCCAGTGCAACGACGGTGATGGTTGTCGGCTTTGTCAATGCCGGATTGCTCAGTTTGATGCAGGCTATTGGGGTGATTCTCGGCGTCAACATTGGATCGACCATCACCGCCCAGATCATTGCTTTTAATGTCACTCAATATGCATTGCCGGCGATCGGCCTTGGTGCAGCCCTTAAGCTCTTCAGCAAGAAACGCAGGATCAGCTACTTTGGCGAGATTGTTTTAGGTTTCGGTCTGGTTTTTCTCGGCTTGACCATCATGCGTCAGGGCTTTGATCCCTTGCGTACCAGTGAAGGGTTCCAGCAACTTTTTGTTCTGGTCGATGATTACAAATCATTGGGTATCCTGATCGGTACTGTCCTGACCATCATCACCCAGAGCAGCACCGCCACACTGGGTCTGACCCTGGCTCTGGCAACCTCAGGATTGATCAGTTTTGAAGCCAGTGTTGCTTTGATTCTCGGAGAAAATATCGGCACGACTATTACAGCTAATGTCTCCGCGATCGGCACCAATATAGCGGCGCGGCGGGCGGCTTTCGCACATTTTCTCTTCAATTTTATCGGCGTGATTCTGATGTTGATATTTTTTCAGCTGTATCTGAAGTTGATCACATCCATTACCCCGGGAGAAGCCGATTTTGTGGTGCAAACCCAGGCAGAGGCTGAGCGGTACGCCACGGCCATCGGCGATAAGCCGCATATTGCCCGCTACATTGCCAATGCCCATACCTTGTTTAATGTCATCAATACCCTGATCTTTTTGCCTTTTATTGGCGTGCTGGCGAAACTTTCAACCTATTTTATCCGTGGTGAAGGGCGCCAGGAAATTGTCCAGGTCAGGTTTATTGATGATCGGGTGTTGAACACCCCACCGATTGCTATTGGCCAGGCTCGTCGTGAAACCCGGCGCATGGCTCAGCTTGCTTTTACCATGCTCGAAGAAACCAACCGTTTTCTAGATGATAATGATGTTCGCCGTATTACCGAATTGGAAAAAAATGAGGCAACCCTCGATCTTCTCCAGCAGGAGATCATGAATTTTCTGACCAAACTGTCGCACCGTTCAATCTCTGCCGGCACCTCGGAACAGATCAAGAAACTGATGAACATCGTCGACCATCTCGAGCGCATTGGTGATCATTGTCAAACCTTATGGGAACTGAATTCTCGTAAAATCAACGAAAAAATCAAATTTTCTCACACTGGAGCCAATGAGGTCGCAGGGATTGCTGATCGCACCTACGAATTCCTGCGTTTTGTCATTGATGCGATGGAACACGACAAGAAAGATATTGGGCAGCGTTCTATTGAATACGAAGACAGCATCGATGCTCTTGAAGACTCTCTGCGCATGAACCATATTACCCGGCTCAATACCGGCGAATGTGCAGTCCAGCCAGGGCTGATTTTTATTGACATGCTTCAATGTTACGAAAAGATTGGCGATCATACCTTCAAGATTTCTGATACCCTCGTTGGCGGCCAGTGATGCCGGCAACCCTTGACATCGGCAGTAATACGGTAAGAATGCTGATCGGTTCATGTGCTGATGGTGTATTGCATCCTTCTCTTTATGAACGTCGTATCACCCGTCTTGGTGGTGGTTTTACTGCCGCTCATGGGCTGTCGCCGGCAGCAATGACAAGAACTGTCAACGCTCTTAAAGATTATTCTGCCATTCTTGAAAACTATCAGGCTCAACTCTTACGCGCGGTGGGCACGGCAGCACTGCGCCGTGCGGTCAACCGCCAGGAGTTTATAGAGCAGGTGTGGCAACAGACGGGTATGCGTATTGAGGTGATCGACGGTGATGAAGAGGCGCGCCTTACAGCCGTTGGTGTCCTGTCCGTGATCAGCCCTCAGCCGGAAAATGTCGTGATCTTTGATATCGGCGGAGGCAGTACTGAAATAATCTGCATCAATGAGGGGCGCATCTGTGCCCAACAGAGTTTCCCCCTTGGGGTTGTGCGCCTGGCTGAAGAATATTCCGATCATGCCCAGCGTCAACATGCCATTGAAGCGACACTGATGGACTATTGCAGCAGCTTGCAGCACACATTTTCATCCTCTGAACCGCTGGAGCTGATCGGCACCGCAGGGACCATGACCACCCTGGCTGCCATGGATCTAAAACTTACCCATTATGACCACACTGTAATCAATAACCACCATTTATCAGTAGCATGGATGACCACCCTTTATCATCAGCTTGAATCTTTATCGGCGGCTGAGCGTGAACAATTGCCAGGAATGGAGCAGGGCAGGGGGGATCTGATTCTACCCGGTCTGCAGTTAGCCACAACGATTGCTAAAGCCTTTGAGATCACTCAGCTTAAAGTTGCTGATGCCGGCCTGCTGGAAGGAACCTTCCTTGATGCATGTCGTGATTGACAGAAGTTCACGCTTTGCCTATTATCGCCATTCAATTTTTCTCCATCAACCTTTCAATTACTCACATTATCAAGGCTGATCATGAATAAAGTTCTGCTCTCTGGAAACGAAGCGATTGCCCGGGGAACCTATGAAGCCGGCGCTTTGGTTGCTTGCGCCTATCCCGGCACACCCAGTACCGAAATCCTCGAAAACATGACGCGCTATAAAGAAGTCAACTCATCCTGGGCACCAAACGAAAAGGTGGCCCTCGAAGTTGGTATTGGTGCCTGTTATGGTGGTGCCAGAGCCCTGGTGACGATGAAACATGTCGGGGTCAATGTTGCTGCCGACCCCCTGTTTACTCTGACCTATACCGGTGTGCGCGGTGGTCTGGTGCTGGTCACGGCGGATGATCCCGAGCTTCATTCCTCGCAGAACGAACAGGATAATCGTAACTTCGCCAAGTTTGCTAAAATGCCGATGTTTGAACCGGCTGACAGTCAGGAAGCTCTTGATTTCACCAAGCTCGGCTTTGAAGTCAGTGAACAGTTCGATACGCCGGTTTTTTTACGCAGCACGACCCGCATTTCTCACTCCAAATCGGTCGTTACTCTGGGTGAGCGACCGGACAATATACCGACCCCATCCCTTGAGCGTAACCCGGCTAAACTGGTAATGCTTCCCGGTAATGCCCGCAAGCGTCACTATGATGTCGAAGAGCGTATTCTTAAGCTGGAAGAATGGGGCTGCAGTCAGCCATTCAACCGGATCGAAAAAGGCAAAGGGGAGGTGGGTGTGATCACCTCCGGAGTTTCTTATCAGTACGTAAAAGAGGTGCTGCCCGATGCCGACGTTCTCAAGCTCGGCATGGTTTATCCGCTGCCCAAACAACTGATTCGTGACTTTGCTGCAAACTATGAAACTCTCTATGTGGTTGAAGAGCTGGATCCTTTTATTGAGGAACAGGTTCAGGCCATGGGTATCAAGGTTATCGGCAAGGAAAAGATCCCCATTTGTGGTGAGCTGACCCCCGGGCGCCTGGCAAAAGGGCTTTTCGGCACGGAATTGCCGGATGAAAGCGCTTCAATGGATCTGCCGCCGCGGCCACCCAATATGTGTCCAGGTTGCCCACACCGCGGGGTTTTTATGGAACTCAACCGGGCCAAAGCCTTTGTTACCGGTGATATCGGCTGTTATACCCTGGGCTTCATGCCGCCTTTGTCCGCCATGGATACCTGTGTCTGTATGGGGGCCAGCATCGGTAATGCAACGGGCATTTCCAAGGTATTAAGTGAAGAGGAACAACGTAAGGTTGTTGCCGTTATCGGGGATTCTACTTTTCTCCATACCGGGATCAACGGTCTGATGGACATGGTCTACAATAACTCGACGGCGACCGTGATTATCCTTGATAATCGGATCACCGCCATGACCGGTCGCCAGGAAAACCCGACCTCCGGTTATACCCTGGATAACAACCCGTCCTTTCGGGTGGATATGGAGCAACTCTGTCGCGCTGTAGGCGTTGAACATGTACGCATCATTGACCCCTATAATATCGCCCTGACCCGCAAAACCTTGCGCGAAGAGATGGCCCGGCCGGCAGTTTCAGTCATTATTACTACCAGGCCCTGTATCCTGGTGCCCAGAGATAACCTTGAACGCCGCCCCTCCCTTTATGTAGACCATGATGCCTGTACCGGTTGCAAAGCTTGTTTGCGCTTGGGTTGCCCGGCCATCACCTGGGATGAGACAACAAAGAAATCCAATATTGACAAGATCATTTGTGTTGGCTGTAAGGTCTGCCAGCAGACCTGCGGATTTAATGCTTTTAAGGAAGTAGAGGCTTAATAAGATGAAGACAACCAATATCCTTATTGCCGGGGTGGGTGGCCAAGGCATTCTGCTTGCCAGCGAAGTGTTATCTGAAGTCTGTCTGTTGGCCGGACTAGACGTTAAAAAAAATGAGATTCACGGCATGTCACAGCGCGGCGGCAGCGTTGTTTCCCATGTCCGCTATGGTGAAAAGGTCTATTCTTCGATCATTCCTGAAGGGGAGGTGGATATCCTCTTCAGTTTTGAATTGATGGAAACCTGTCGCTATCTGCCCTTGCTGCGCAAGAACGGTCGCGTTGTGGTGAATGACTGGAAGATCGCTCCACCGTCAGTCGCTCTGGGTAAACAGACCTATCCTGAAAAACTGGTCGAAACCATTGAACAGCAATTTCCTTTAACAACCCTGGTTGACGGTCTGACCCTGGCGCTTAAGACCGGTAACGCTAAAACCGTCAATACGGTTCTGCTGGGCGCTCTTTCCAATATTCTCGATTTTGACCATGACATGTGGTTGACCGCCCTGAAAAAAATGGTGCCGGAAAAACTTGTTGATATCAATCTTCAGGCTTTTGCGGCAGGACGCGGAACCAACGGCTAGAAAAGTGGACAGGGAGAATCCGGATGATCTGGAACGATGACTTTGAAACACTGCCCAGAGAAGCAATTGAATCACTACAGTTGCGCCGGCTGCAACAAACGGTTGAGCGGGTTTACGCTACGGTTCCTTTTTACCGCGATATTTTTGATCAGGCCGGGGTCAAGCCCAAAGACATCAAGTGTCTGGAAGATTTGAAACGTTTGCCATTTACCCTGAAAAAAGACATGCGCGACAACTACCCGTACGGACTGTTTGCTGTGCCCCTGGAGCAGATTGTCCGTATTCATGCCTCTTCGGGGACGACCGGCAAGCCGACGGTCGTCGGTTATACCAAGCGTGACATTGAAACCTGGACTGAACTGATGGCGCGCTCGTTCTACGCTGCCGGCGCCCACAAAGGTGATGTTATCCATAACGCCTACGGTTACGGTTTGTTCACCGGAGGCCTGGGCGCCCACTATGGAGCTGAGCGCATCGGGGCCTCGGTGATTCCCATGTCGGGTGGCAACACCAAAAAGCAGCTGATGATCATGCAGGATTTTGGTTCTACCGTACTGACCTGCACACCCTCCTACAGTCTGTTTCTTGCTGAAGTCGCCGCCGAAGAGGGGATCGATATCCGCAAGCTCAAGCTCAAGGTTGGTATCCTCGGTGCCGAGCCCTGGAGCGAAAAGATGCGGCAGGAAATCGAAGCCAAGCTTAACATCAAGGCTATCGACATTTACGGCCTTTCTGAAATTCTCGGCCCTGGTGTCGGTATTGAGTGTATTGAGGCCCAGAATGGTCTGCATGTCTGGGAAGATCATTTTCTCCTGGAAATTATTGACCCTGACACGCAGGAGGTGTTGCCGGACGGTGAAAAAGGGGAGCTGGTTATCACTACCATCACCAAAGAGGGGATTCCACTCATTCGCTACCGTACCCGCGACATTACCCGTTTAACCCGCGAACCCTGTATCTGCGGCCGAACCCATGCGCGCATTGAGCGCTTAAGCGGTCGCAGTGATGACATGTTGATTATTCGCGGGGTCAATGTCTTTCCCAGTCAGATTGAATCCGTTTTGTTCAATATCAAGGGGATCGAACCCCATTACCAGTTACTGGTTGATCGCGAGGGGACCCTGGATACCCTTGAGGTCCTGGTTGAGGTTGATGAACAGACTTTTTCTGATGAGGTGCGCAAGCTGCAACAACTCTCCGGTACGATTCAAAAACAGATTAAGGATCTGCTTGGTGTCACCTGTAAGGTAAGACTGGTCGAACCTAAAACCCTCGCCCGCAGTGAGGGCAAGGCGCAACGGGTTATCGACAAACGTGGAAAAATTTTGTCGTAACTATTCAGCTCTATCCTTGCCACAGGATTCAAAGGCCCGGTGCTGAACAGATTCATTTTATCATGACAAAGGAGTGAGCCATGAAAGTCGAGCAGATTTCGGTTTTTATAGAAAACAAATCCGGTCGTCTGGCAGAGGTTTCAGGCGTACTGGGTGATGCAAATGTCAATATTCGTGCACTTTCACTGGCAGACACCTCTGACTTCGGCATCCTGCGCTTGATTGTTGATGACAGTGAAAAAGCCCTCAGTGTCCTGCGTGATAAGCATTTTACCGTAAATAAAACCGAAGTTATCGGGGTAGAGGTGCCTGACACACCGGGCGGACTGTCTTCTATCCTGAAAATCCTCGATAATAATCAGATCAATGTTGAATACATGTATGCCTTTGTTGAGCGTTCCGGCAGTAATGCCGTCATTATTTTTCGCTTTGATAATATCGACCAAGCCATCAAGGTGTTGCTTAATAATGGCATCAAGATTCTTGATGGAAAAAAAATAACATCAATATAATATGTACTTAAGGTCTAATAGTGAAAGCAGTAAATTAATAATGTCTGGTCATCCACTGATCTGGAACAGCGAAGCCGAATGCATGCCGCGTGAGCAATTGGAGCAATTGCAGCTTGCACACCTGCAACAGACCCTGCAACGGGTCTGCAATAAAGTTCCCTGTTATCAGCACAAGTTCAAGGATTGTGGCTTTAATCCCGGTGACTTGAAATCGCTGGATGATATCCGGCATCTGCCGTTCACCACCAAGGAAGATCTGCGCCTGAATTACCCCTATGGCATGTTTGCGGTTCCCATGAGCGATGTGGTGCGCATTCACTCATCCTCGGGCACCACCGGTAAACCAACGGTGGTTGGCTATACTAAGCAGGACATCAGTACCTGGACGGAACTGGTAGCACGTTTTATGACGGCAGCCGGCGTGACCCGTGAGGACATTGTCCATATTGCCTTTGGTTATGGTTTGTTTACCGGTGCCTTTGGTCTGCATTACGGATCAGAAGCCATTGGTGCCTCGGTCATACCAATCTCCGGCGGCAACACCGATAAGCAGATTATGATCATGCAGGATTATCGCTCTTCCGCGCTGGTTTGTACGCCATCCTACGGTCTGACCATTGCTGATCGGCTGGAGAAAAAGGGGATCGATCCGGCGAGCCTGGCGTTGCGCGTCGGGCTGTTCGGTGCCGAGCCCTGGAGCGAGCAGATGCGTTGTGAACTGGAAAAACGGCTGGGGATTATCGCAACCGACAATTACGGCCTGTCGGAAATCATGGGACCGGGGGTTGCCGGTGACTGCCTGGCAAAATGTGGTATGCATCTGGCTGAAGATCATTTTGTCTTTGAAATTATCGACCCGGATACCGGTCAGGTGTTACCCAGGGGCTCAAAAGGGGAGCTGGTCATCACCAGCCTGACCAAGCAGGCATTTCCGATGATCCGTTATCGTACCCGTGATATCACCCGGATCAACTACCAACCCTGTGAATGCGGGCGAACGCTGGCGCGTATGGAAAAAACCAGCGGCCGTACCGATGATATGCTGATTATCAAGGGTGTCAATGTATTCCCGACCCAGATTGAGGAAGTGTTGCTGCAAATCGAAGGATGTCAGCCGCACTACCAACTGATCGTTGATCGTGTCAACAACATGGATCAACTGGAAGTCCAGGTTGAAGTGAATGAGCATATCTTTTTTGATGAGATGAAGCGCCAGCGCCAGTTTGTTAATGAAGCCGAAAAACGTCTGGCAACGGTCCTGGGAGTCAGTGCCAGGGTTAAACTGGTTGAGCCTTCAGCCATTATGCGACACGAGGGCAAAGCTTCACGGGTCATCGATAAACGCAAACAGTAAGCGGCCTTACTAGCCGTCAAAATTCTTGACATGTGCAGGTCAATCACTGATAATGCGCCTCGCTGCCAACAACGGGATGTAGCGCAGTCTGGTAGCGCACTTGACTGGGGGTCAAGGGGCCGCTGGTTCAAATCCAGTCATCCCGACCAAATAAAAACGGGGAGTTAGCTAAAAAGCTGGCTCCCCGTTTTTGCGTTTTTATTTCATACAATTTCAGACATCTGGCGTATCATCTGTAATACTTGAATATGAGTAATTTGAGATCGTTTTCTCTCCGGGAGGAGCCATGTCAGAATTTATCAATAAAGCAAAAATTGCTGAGATGAATAAGATCAATACCGAACTGAACCAAAAGATAGAGTCTTTACAGGAAGCATTGGATGTACAAGACCGTGAGCTTGAACGTCTCAGGGAGCTGGCGCCCCCGGAAGATATAACGCATCTCAAGGAGAAAGTTGCTGCTTCTGAGCAGCGTGAGCTGAGCTATAAACAGAATATGGAGTCAATCATTGAGCAGGCCAAGAATGTCCAGGATATCGACAGCCTGATTGAGCAGCTTTTTTCAGTTTTACAATTGCACGATGACGGTTCAATCGCAGATGCAATCGATAAATTCTACAAAAAACATCAGCGCAGCAAACTGATCATCGCTTTTCTACTCGGGGTCCTGATGCCGTTGGTTGTGTTTTTTGTTGCTGATGTTTCAATTCTTCAACAGTTCATCGAAAATCTCACCAGGCTCAAAAATGGATAAAGGACAGAGCCTAAGCGATGCGTCGAAGATGCGTCGGAAGTGTAACGGTGACTTGTACTTGATCATCGACAGGTTGAACTTTAAGGGAGGATTGAAGGTCAGATAGGAGAGCTCATCTTGTGACCTCACAGGGCGTGTTATTTAATCGTGTGTCGCATAATATATATTATGTAAACTAAACAAGAGATTCAGGCTTCTATTTCTGTTTAACCGATATTGGCAAGTTCCAGACGACTTCCCCAGCGCTTGATCAGTTCTTCTCTCACCGTTCGGGCTTCTGGCGAGTTCAATCGGTCGGTCTGCTCGACATAATTAAATGCTGCCTGTCTTGCTGTCTCAAGGATTGATAAGTCTCGTGTCAGGCTGGCGACGCGAAAGTCCGGCAAACCGGCTTGGCGGGTTCCAAGAAAATCTCCCGGTCCACGAATCTCAAGATCGGCTTCAGCAATTCTGAAGCCATCTTCTGTTTTGATCATGACATCAAGTCGCTTTTTGGCATCTTCACTGTAATTCTCGGACGGAATCAAAATACAGTAGCTCTGCTTCGCGCCACGACCAACGCGCCCGCGTAACTGATGTAATTGCGCCAGACCAAAACGATCGGCATGTTCAATGACCATTAAGGTAGCGTTGGGCACATCAACTCCAACCTCAATCACCGTTGTCGCAACCAGCATGGCAATCCTGCCGGCACGAAAATCGTTCATGACCGCTTCTTTTGCTGCTGACTTCATTTGGCCGTGTAACAAGCCAATCTGATGTTCAGGAAATGTCTCTATAAGTTGTTGCGCTGCTATAGTTGCTGCCTGTAAATCACTTTTTTCGGATTCTTCGACCAGTGGATAAACAATATAAGCCTGGTGTCCTTTTTTGAGTTCGCCACGCATAAGCTCATGGGCCTGGGTGCGATTGCCCCGGTGAATTATTCTGGTGGTAATGGATTTTCGCCCTGGCGGCAGTTCATCAATCACAGACACGGATAAATCGCCATAAAGAGTCATAGACAGGGTTCGCGGGATGGGTGTTGCCGTCATGACCAGAATATCGGGGTTGCTCCCCTTGGTCTTGAGGATGCCACGCTGGCGAACTCCGAAACGATGCTGTTCATCGATAATGCCCAGTCCAAGCTGCTGAAATTCCAAACCTTCCTGCAGAACGGCGTGGGTGCCGGCGACCAGATCGATGTCACCGCCGGCGATTCGGGCGTAGTAGTCTCTTTTCTCTGCCTGGCTGGTGCTTCCCTGTAACAGGCAACATGTCAGTCCCAACTTCTCCAGCCAGGGGGCAAAGGTACGAAAATGCTGCTCAGCAAGAATCTCCGTCGGTGCAACAACGGCCACCTGAAAGTTGTTCTCGATAGCGATCAAGGCCGCCATCAGCGCTACGATTGTTTTGCCACTGCCGACATCACCCTGTAACAGACGGTTCATGGGGTGTGGTGATGCCATGTCATCTTTAATTTCACCCAGTACCCGGCGTTGGGCTGCTGTCAGCTTAAAGGGAAGCATCTTGCTCAGCGGCAAGGTATAGCGATGTTCGCAAGGCATCTTGTTGCCCTGCTCCAGTTGCACCCCTGCCCGCTTTAAGGCCAATCCCATTTCCAGATAAAAGAATTCATCAAAAACGAGCGACTTACGTCCAGGATGACGTCCCTGCTCAAGCTCATAGAGGTTTGACTGTTGTTCGGGCCAATGAATCTGGCGGATGGCTTCCGGGCGATCAAGTAGATGATATTTTTTGCGGATGAATTCAGGGGTGGTTGCCGGAAGGTGGCCGGCGTAATCACGAATCAGAGGAAACCAGATTGAACGCATCTGCTTCTGACTGATTCCTTCGGTTAGCGGATACACCGGGATGATACGACCAAAAGAGACGGGATCCTTCCGGCTCAACAAGGCCATGTCGTCATCGCCCTGAATCAGTTCAGAATCAGGATGATGGATCTCACGGGTAGCACCAAAACGCTTTACTTCACCGATAAAAATGGCGGTCTTGCCAATGGGAAAGCGCTTTTCCAGCCAGTTTTTACGATAATGAAACCATTTAAGTGAAATGGTGCCGCTATCATCGCCGACAATCACTTCGTAAATGCGACGCGACGTGCGTTTGGTGTGGGCTTCACCTGAAGCAAGAACGGTTCCCTTGAAAACTTCAGGAGAACCGTCGTTTAACTGACGAATGGGTTTGAGTTGTCGGCGATCCTCGTAGCGATGCGGCAGATGATAAAAAGCATCTTCCAGGGTAGATAGCCCAAGTTTTAACAGGCGGGTTTGAACTTTTGGACCAACCCCCGGCAGGACACTTAAGGGTTGGGACAGGATCCGGGCTGGATCTGCCGATTCTAAATCAGGCATGATCCGCAAAAATCACTGACTGTGCTGGTTCAGGGCAGTCAGTAGTGTCTCAATATCAAGACCGTGGGCGCGTGCACCCTGAGCAAGGGTCTCGGTAGAAGCGCCCAGGCAGCCAACACAGCCCAGGTTAAAATTGGCCAGGATCTGCGCAGCATCCGGATGCATCTGCAATAATTGGTTAAAGGTCATGTCTTTGGTGATAACCTGATTCATTGAGGACCTCCAGTTCCATCGGGTGACTCTGGAATTCTCCCAGAAAATATGAGAAAAAGCAAGATACCAGGTTCCGCTTATGCTATTCAAAAGATAAATCTACACCCATCAAACATAGGTGATACGGACTATTTCATAGACACGCACACCTGATGGCACCACGATTCTGACCTCTTCATCAACCCGGTGACCGATCAGGGCCCTGCCAACCGGAGATGTGATGGATATTTTACCAGCTTTAATATCCGCTTCATCTTCTCCAACAATCTGATAGGTTGCCTCTTTTTCGGTATCGATATCAAAAACAGTGACGGTCGCACCAAAGACGATTTTATCACTTTTGACGCTTGCCGGATCAATGACCTGAGCCCTGGCAATTTTGTCGTTTAATTCCTGAATACGCCCCTCGACAAATCCCTGCCGCTCTTTAGCCGCATCATATTCAGCATTTTCAGACAAGTCCCCATGACTGCGAGCTTCTGCTATATCCTGAACGACCTTGGGTCGTTCAACCCGAACCAGGGTTTTCAATTCTTCCTGCAGTCGCCTATGCCCTTCGACGGTCATTGGTACCGAATTGCTCATTTGTCCTCTCCTAAAAAAAACAGCGGGCGGTGATTCACCGCCCACTGGTTAATTATGTATGTATTGTCACGCCTAGAGGTGAAGATAATACTCTTGCAGAGGTTTAACGTCAAGAGTTTCTCGCTGCATCGCCAGGATCCCATCAGTCACGGCATTGATGCCGGCAACCGTGGTGAAGTAAGCGACCTCATTCATCAACGCCGCGCGTCTGATAGAATAGGAATCGGCAACCGAAGCGGCACCCAAAGTGGTGTTGAAAACCATTGTGAATTCGCGGTTTTTAATGGCATCAACACAGTGTGGGCGCCCTTCCTTGACTTTATTAATCGTAGTGACTTCAATCCCGTTGTCACCGAAAAATGTTGCTGTCCCCACAGTGGCAACTATCTTGAAGCCGGCGTTTGCCAACCGCTTGATCGCAGCAAGCGCTGGTCGTTTATCAGCATCTTTGACACTGACAAAAACCGCGCCGGTGGTTGGCAGCTTGACCCCTGCTGCTATCTGCGCCTTGGCAAAGGCGCGACCAAAATCGAAGTCAATCCCCATGACCTCACCGGTTGATTTCATTTCCGGTCCCAACAGGGTGTCAACGCCGGGAAATTTGACAAAGGGGAAAACCGCTTCTTTAACACAAATATAGGGGGGGATAATCTCCCCGGAAATCCCCTGCTCTGCCAATGACTGCCCGGCCATGACCAGAGCGGCGATCTGGGCCAACGGCCGACCGGTGGCCTTGGAGACAAAAGGAACGGTGCGACTGGCGCGCGGATTAACCTCAAGCAGATAGATGGTGTTGTCCTTGATGGCATACTGGATGTTCATCAAACCGACAACCTTCAGTTCCAGCGCCAGTTCCCGGGTCTGCCGACGAATTTCATCGAGCAATTGCTGTGACAAGGAAATGGTCGGTAAGGCACAGGCCGAATCGCCTGAATGAATGCCGGCTTCTTCAATATGTTGCATGATCCCACCAATGACCACGTCGACACCATCAGCGATAGCGTCGACATCGACCTCGATCGCGTCCTGCAGGAATTTATCGATCAGGATGGGATGTTCAGGGGAGGCTTTTACGGCAAACTTCATGTAATTACGCAGACGCTCGACATCATAAACAATTTCCATCGCCCGACCGCCGAGCACATAGGAAGGGCGTACCACCACGGGATAGCCGATACGCTCAGCAATAATCTCGGATTCTTCACAGGAACGGGCAATGCCATTATCCGGCTGAAGCAATTCCAGTTTGTTAAGCAGGGCCTGGAAACGCTCACGATCTTCAGCCCGGTCGATGGCATCCGGGGAGGTGCCGATCACCGGCACACCGGCCTGCTCCAGAGCGACAGCCAATTTCAACGGCGTTTGACCTCCATACTGAACAATCACTCCTTCGGGCTTTTCAACAGCAACAATTTCAAGCACATCTTCCAGGGTCAAAGGTTCAAAGTAGAGGCGATCGGAAGTGTCATAATCGGTAGAAACGGTCTCCGGATTACAATTAACCATGATGGTTTCAAAACCTGCAGCCGACAGGGCAAAGGCCCCATGGACACAGCAGTAGTCGAATTCAATTCCCTGACCGATGCGGTTCGGGCCACCACCTAGAATAATGATTTTGCGTTTATCGGTTGGCTCCGCTTCACACTCGGTTTCATAGGTAGAGTAAAAATAGGGTGTATAGGCTTCAAATTCAGCACCGCAGGTATCTACCCGCTTATAGACCGGACGAATGTCATGAGCGTGTCGATACTGGCGAACGGTCGATTCGGAATTATTCAACAAGGTAGCCAGGCGCCGATCAGAAAAACCATACTGTTTGGCCTGACGTAACAGATCACTAAAGGCAGGGCTATTTTCGTTCGTTGGCAGGCTGGCGGCGAGCAGTTCCCCTTCCATTTCAATCAACTGCGCCAGGTTGGAAACAAACCAGGGATCGATACCACTGAGCTGATAAATTTTGTCAACGCTAAAGTCCGCGCGCAGGGCATCGGCCAGATACCAGACCCGCTCCCAGCCCGGGATCTGCAGTTTCTGGCTAATCAGCGCCAGTTGATCTTCATTTAAGGGTTTTTTGTAATCCGCCGGATTGGCAAAGATTCGACTTTCCAGACCATAAGAGTCTATCTCCATAGATCGCAACGCCTTGTGAAAACTCTCCTTGAAGGTCCGGCCAATGGCCATGGCCTCACCTACCGACTTCATCTGGGTAGTCAGGGTTGCATCGGCCTGGGGGAATTTTTCAAAGGTAAACCGGGGAATCTTGGTGACCACATAATCGATGGTCGGCTCAAAGGATGCCAGGGTTTCTCTGGTGATATCGTTGGAGATTTCATCCAGACGATATCCAACCGACAGTTTAGCGGCGATTTTGGCAATGGGAAAACCGGTGGCTTTACTCGCCAGCGCCGATGAACGGGAAACCCGCGGGTTCATTTCAATGACCACCAGACGCCCATCCACTGGATTAATGCCAAACTGAATGTTGGAGCCGCCGGTGTCAACGCCGATTTCACGGATGATCTTCAAGGAGGCATCGCGCAGGATCTGATATTCCTTGTCGGTTAATGTCTGGGCCGGCGCGACGGTAATGGAATCGCCGGTATGAACCCCCATGGCGTCAAAGTTTTCAATGGAACAGATAATCACGACATTATCGGCGCAATCACGCATCACCTCCAGTTCATACTCTTTCCAGCCGATAATCGACTCATCGACCATTACCTCGTTGGTTGGTGACGCCTCAATTCCGGCCATCACCATTTCTTCATATTCTTCACGGTTATAGGCAATGCCGCCACCGCTGCCCCCCAGGGTAAAGGAAGGACGAATGATGGTTGGAAAGTTGACATACTCGAGAATTTCCATCGCCTCCTGGTGATTGTGGGCCAAACCGGAACGTGGCACTTCCAGCCCGATTTTATCCATCGCCCGCTTGAACAGGGTACGGTCTTCAGCTTTTTCAATTGACTCCTGGTTTGCACCGATCAGTTCCACCCCGAATTTTTCCAGCACTCCGCGTTTTGCTACTGCCAGGGCGGTATTCAAAGCTGTTTGTCCACCTAATGTGGGCAGTACGGCATCAGGACGTTCTTGTTCGATAATGCGTTCCAGCACATCAGGAGTAACCGGCTCTACGTAGGTACGATCAGCAAAATCAGGGTCGGTCATGATAGTAGCCGGATTGGAATTGAGCAGGACTACTTCGTATCCCTCTTCTTTTAACGCCTTGCAGGCCTGGGTGCCGGAATAATCAAATTCACAGGCCTGACCAATGACGATAGGTCCGGCACCGATAATCAATATTTTTTTAAGGTCTTGACGTTTTGGCATGCTGATCCCTTGGTAAAGAGTGTTATGAGGCTGACTATTTGTAATTATTGTTCTGTGATCCCCGAGCCGGTGCTGTTCAGATACTGCTATTTCAAAGTTTTACATGGTATTCCTGCAATGAATGAATCTGCTCTGCCCCCTGGATGCGCGCAGCAATCCCCTGCGCTGCTGCCTGGGCAGCTGCTGCTGTGGTAATATAGGGAACCTTGTAGCGAATGGCTGTCTTACGAATATAAGAGTCATCATGCTGACTCTGCCTGCCGATCGGCGTATTGATCACCAGCTGAATCTCACCATTCTTGAGCAGATCGGCAATATTTGGACGCCCTTCATGCATCTTCTGGACGGTTTCAACTTCCATTCCATGCTGTTGCAGGAAGCTTGCTGTCCCGACCGTCGCACACAATGTGAACCCATTGGCGATAAAGGTACGCGCCGCACCAAGAACCGCTGACTTATCCGCTTCAGTGACGGTCATCAGGACCCTGCCACTTAAGGGCAGGCTGGTGCCGGTGGCTTCTTGCGCCCGGTAGAAAGCCAAGCCATAGCTGCTTGCCAGGCCGAGCACTTCTCCGGTGGAGCGCATCTCCGGTCCCAGTACCGGGTCGACTTCGGGAAACATATTGAAAGGAAAAACCGCTTCCTTAACGCCGAAATAGGGAATGGACTGTTTAAGGGTGGCAGGAATGTCCAGCGACTTACCCAGCATCGCCTGAACCGCCAGACGCGGCATAGGGATGGCGCAAACCTTGGAGACCAGCGGCACGGTACGGCTGGCGCGCGGATTTGCCTCAAGGATATAAACCTGATCCTGGTAAATGGCGTACTGGATATTCATCAGGCCAACAACTCCCATCTCAACAGCGATGCGGCGGGTATATTCACTGATGGTGTCGATGTGCTGGGCAGGGATATTAACCGGGGGAATCACGCATGCTGAGTCACCCGAATGAACCCCGGCCATTTCGATGTGTTCCATCACTGCGGGAACAAACGCGGTATGCCCGTCACAGATAGCGTCAGCTTCGGCTTCAATCGCATTATCGAGGAAGCAATCGATCAGAATCGGCCGGCCTGGTGAGATATCGACCGCTTTTTGCAGATATTCAAGCAGCATCTGCTCATCATGAACGATCTCCATTGCCCGGCCACCCAGCACGTAAGAAGGGCGAACGATCAACGGATAGCCGATACGTACAGCGATGCGGATGGCTTCCTCAATGCTGGAGGCCATACCGGAAGCCGGTTGCGGAATCCCCAGTTTAATCATCATGGCGTTAAACTGTTCACGGTCTTCGGCCATGTCGATGGTTTCGGGGCTGGTACCGATAATCTTGACTCCGGCGGCCTGCAACTCGGCCGCGATATTTAACGGGGTCTGGCCGCCAAACTGAACCACTGCCCCTTCCGGCTGTTCCTTATGATAAATCGCCAGCACATCCTCTACCGTGAGGGGTTCGAAATAAAGTTTGTCCGAGGTGTCGTAATCGGTTGAGACGGTTTCCGGGTTGCAGTTGATCATGATGGTTTCATAACCGGCATCGCGCAGGGCTAACGCGGTATGAACACAGCAGTAGTCGAACTCGATCCCCTGGCCGATCCGGTTCGGGCCGCCACCTAATACCATGATTTTCTTACGATTGCTGACCGGCACTGAGTCACTGATGTTATAGCTCGAATAATAGTAGGCAGCATCTTCAACCCCACTGACGGGCACTGCCTCCCAGGCTTCTTCGACCCCAAGGATCCGGCGTTTTTCACGCACAGCAGTTTCGTTAATGCCAAGAATCTGGGCGAGATAGCGATCAGCAAAACCGTCTTTTTTGGCCTGGATCAATAATTCATCCGGCGGCAGTTGACCAGGATAGGCAAGAATCTTCTCCTCCAGTTCAACCAGTTCCTTCATCTGCTCCAGAAAGTAAGCCTTGATATGGGTGCGCTGGTGCAACATTTCAATCGTTGCCCCTTTGCGTAGTGCCTCATAGATAATGTAATGGCGCTCGCTACTCGGTTCAACCAGCAGTTCAAGTAATTGATCAAGGTTCATCTGGTTAAAATCGACAGCAAAACCAAGGCCATAACGACCATTTTCCAGGGAACGAATGGCCTTGTGCAGTGCTTCCTTGTAGTTTTTACCAATGCTCATCACCTCGCCGACAGCACGCATCTGGGTGCCGAGACGATCTTTTACTCCTTTGAATTTTTCAAAAGCCCAGCGGGCGAACTTGACCACCACATAATCGCCGGAGGGTGTGTATTTTTCCAGGCTGCCATCGCGCCAATAGGGAATTTCATCGAGGGTCAGGCCGGCTGCCAGCATGGCCGATACCAGAGCGATAGGAAAACCGGTCGCCTTGCTTGCCAGAGCTGAAGAGCGTGAGGTCCTTGGGTTGATTTCAATGACCACAACGCGATCACTGACCGGATCATGGGCAAACTGTACATTGGTGCCGCCGATGACTTCAATCGCTTCAACAATGCGGTGGGCGTAGTCCTGCAGGCGCTCCTGAAGTTCCTGTGGCACCGTGAGAAAGGGGGCGGTACAGAAGGAATCACCGGTATGGACCCCCATGGCATCGACGTTTTCAATAAAGCAGACGGTGACCTTCTGATTTTTAGCGTCACGCACAACTTCAACTTCAAGCTCTTCCCAACCACGTACCGACTCCTCAATAAGGATCTGGCTGACCGGACTTAATGATAAGCCACGAGAAGCAATCTCTTCAAATTCTTCGAGGTTGTAAGCAAAACCACCACCGGTTCCCCCCATGGTGTAAGCCGGACGAATAACCACCGGTAGCCCGGTGCGCCCGATAATCTCACGGGCTTCGTCCATAGTGATGGCTATCTCACTGGCTGCCGTTTCGATATTGAGAGAAGCCATCGTCTGTTTGAAAGTGTCACGATCTTCGCCGCGCTTGATAGCATCAAGGTTAACGCCAATCACCTCAACATGGTATTTATCGAGAACACCGGCTTCAGACAGGGCCATCGACAGGTTCAGTGCCGTCTGTCCACCAAGGTTAGGCAACAGGGCATCGGGATGCTCCTTGGCGATGATTTCCGTCAGGGTTGCTACATTAAGAGGCTCTATATAGGTGGCATCGGCCATTCCTGGATCGGTCATGATGGTGGCCGGGTTGGAGTTAACCAGAATGATACGATAACCGAGTTTGCGCAGGGCCTTGCAGGCCTGGGTGCCGGAATAATCAAACTCACAGGCCTGTCCGATGATTATCGGGCCGGAGCCGATGATCAAAATGCTCTTAATGTCCTCGCGCTTGGGCATGTTCTCTCCTTCGTTGGTAACTACTTGTGGTCTTGCATCATTGCAATGAACCGATCGAACAGATAGGCAGCATCATGGGGTCCCGGTGATGCTTCCGGGTGGTACTGAACGGAATAAGCCGGATATTCAAGATGGGCAATTCCCTCGACCGTCTCATCATTGAGATTAATATGGGTTACCTTCACCTTTTCCGCATCCAGGGTCTTGGCATCGACGGCAAAACCGTGATTCTGCGAAGTAATTTCAACCTGCCTGCGCTGATAATCGAGAACCGGCTGGTTCCCGCCGCGATGACCGAATTTAAGTTTATAGGTCCGGGCACCACAGGCGATGGATAACAACTGATGTCCCAGACAGATACCGAAAATCGGTACCTTGCCCAGCAATTCACGGATGGTCTCTTGGGCATAATGGAGGGGTTCAGGATCACCGGGGCCGTTGCTCAAAAAGACACCATCCGGATTGAGCTTTAGCACCTCTGCGGCACCGGTATCTGCGGGCACAACGGTGACGTTACAGCCATGCATTGTCAGGTTACGCAGAATATTGCGTTTGATCCCGAAATCCAAGGCCACCACATTATATTGAAAGGTCGACGGATCGACATCAGCATACCCAGTCGCCAGATCCCAGAGCCCCTGGTGGAACTGGTAAGGAGCCTTACAGGTGACCTCGCGCACCAGATCTCGTCCGATCAGCCCGGGCGCTGCCTGGGCTTTTTGGATCAGACTCTGCGGATCCGAATCAAGGGTAGAAATAATCCCGGTTTGAGCCCCCGTGGTGCGGATGTGACGCACCAGCGCACGGGTATCAATCCCTTCGATGGCAACGATATTATTTTGTTTCAAATAGGCATCGAGGGTCATCTGTGAGCGAAAATTGCTGGGAAAAGGACAGGATTCACGTACGACAAAGCCTGAAAGATGGGGCCTGGCCGATTCAACGTCCTCATCATTGATGCCACAGTTACCGATCTGGGGGTAGGTCATGGTGACGATCTCTCCATGATAGGAAGGATCGGTGAGAAGCTCCTGATAACCGGTCATGCTGGTATTAAAAACTACCTCGCCGGTTACCTCTCCGGCAACACCAAGGGATGTGCCGATAAAACACTTGCCGTCGGCCAATGCCAATACTGCTTTCATTTGCGCCTCTATGGATTGTTGTTTGTTTTTAACGCTGATAAACCGTCCGACCCGCCAGCAGCGTTTTTATTGCTGCTCCGCGCATGATCCAGTCGTCGAATGGGGTGTTTTTACTTTTTGATTTCAGTTGCCGGGCATCCAGCGTCCATTCAAGGTCCGGATCAACAATGGTTAAGTCGGCAACCGCACCAACTTCAAGTGAACCGCGATCAATCCCGATAATAGCAGCAGGTTGACAGGTCATCAAAGCAATTGCCCGCTGGCGGCTGATAATGCCATCCCTGACCAGATTCATGGTTAAAGGGAGCATGCTCTCAAGTCCGACAATGCCGTTCAGGGCAATAGCAAACTCGACATTTTTTTCATCGACATGATGAGGGGCATGATCTGTCGCAATGGCGTCGATGGTGCCATCGGCCAGACCGGCACGGACGGCATCAACGTCAGCCTGAGAACGCAACGGCGGATTCATTTTGGCGTTGGTGTTATAGCCTCGGACCGCTTCATCAGTCAGGGTAAAGTGGTGGGGGGTCGCTTCACAGGTTACTTTGACCCCACGCGCCTTGGCCTGTCTGACCAGTTCGACACTTCCTTTGGTTGACACATGGGCAACATGGAGGCGGCTGTTAGTAAATTCCGCCAGCATGATGTCCCGCGCTGTGGCAGCATCCTCAGCAACCCAGGGAATGCCTTTAAGACCTAACTCGGTGGCCACCTCCCCTTCGTTCATGCACCCCTCCCCCACCAGGGTTAAATCTTCGGCATGGGAGATAATCGGTGCGCCAAAAGTGTCAGCATATTCAAAGGCCCGCCGCATCAGCTCACCACTGACAACCGGCACCCCATCGTCTGAAAAAGCCACGCAGCCGGCGGCTTTAAGTTCCCCCATCTCGGAAAGAACATCACCTTTCATCGCCTGGCTGATCGCCGCTACTGGAAAGACATTGGCGCTGCCATGCTGTCGCGCCCTGTTGATGATGTATTCAACCACGGGTACCGTATCAATCACCGGCCTGGTATTGGGCATACAGGCCACCGAAGTAACCCCTCCGGCAGCGGCAGCACGGGTACCGCTGATAATATCTTCTTTGTATTCGAGTCCTGGATCACGCAGATGAACATGGATATCGATCAGCCCTGGAACAACCAGCAGCCCATCAGCATCAATAACTTCAGCACCATTTACCACCAGATCGGGACCAACAGCGACGACTCGACCATCCTCAATCAAGACATCATAACAACCATCAATGTCATTTTTAGGATCAATTAAATGACCATTTTTAACAAGAAGTTTCATATCGTTACCTCATGTAAAGGTTTAATCGTTTTGAGCTGACTCGCCACCGGAAACCAGATAGAGAAGCGCCATTCGCACGGCAACACCATTTTCCACCTGATCTAGAATAACATTGTGTGGGCCATCGGCCACCAGGGAAGAAATCTCCACTCCGCGATTCATCGGTCCGGGATGCAGAACAATGACATCCGGCTTGGCAAGTTTGATATTCTCAGGATTTAAACCATAAAAGCGGGCATATTCACGTACCGACGGGATCAGGGTTTTGCCCTGACGCTCGCGTTGAATGCGCAGCATCATGATACAGTCAACCTCGTGAATAGCTTCGCGCAGATCAGTAAAAACCTCACATCCGAGTTTTTCCAGTCCCGGTGGTAACATGGTACGTGGGCCAACTACCCGTACTTTTGCCCCCAGTTTGGTCAGGCAATAGATGTTGGAGCGCACCACCCGACTATGGGTAATATCTCCGGCGATGGTCACGGTCAGCCCTTCAATTTCCCCTTTATGCTGGCGGATGGTAAAGGCATCGAGCAAGGCCTGACTGGGATGTTCATGGGTACCATCGCCGGCATTAATAACCGAACACTTCAGTCGCTGGGCCAGATAATCGCAGGCACCGGACGCACTGTGGCGCATGACAATAATGTCAGGGTGCATGGCCTCGATATTTTTTGCCGTATCCTCAAGGGTTTCACCTTTAACCACAGATGAGGATGAGGCGCTGATATTGATGGTATCGGCTGAAAGGCGTTTACCGGCGATCTCAAAAGAGGTGCGGGTCCGGGTGCTGGCTTCGAAAAACAGGTTAACGATGGTTTTGCCACGCAGGGTCGGCACCTTCTTGATCTGGCGACTGTTGATCTCCTTGAAGCTGGCAGCGCTATCGAGAATAAAATGGATTTCCGTCGCTGATAGATCCTTGATGCCCAGAATATGTTTCGGATTGAAATTCATGTGTATCCTCCACCGTTAGCTTTTGAGCAGATAAATTGCTCGGGGATTGTTCTGTTCGTCAAAATCAACCTTGATCTGCTCATGACGGGAGGTTGGCAGATTGCGACCGATATAATCAGGGCGAATAGGTAGTTCACGATGGCCACGATCAATCAGGATGGCCAACTGAATACTCTGTGGACGCCCAAGATCCATCACCGCATCCATGGCTGCACGAATAGTACGACCAGTGAAAAGAACATCATCAACCAGCACAACCCGCTTTCCATCGAGATTAAAACGAATATCGGTCTGTCCCACGGCAAGATGTCCACGCGAGGCCAGATCATCGCGGTACATGGTGATATCAATACTGCCGAAAGGCACAGTGATTGATTCAATCTCGTTGATACGTTGTTGAATCTGCTCGCCGAGATAGGCTCCCCCGGTGCGAATACCAATCAAAACCAGATCCTCAACCCCTTTGTTTTTTTCAATAATTTCATGGGCAATGCGGGTGAGTGCACGATTCACTCCGTCGAGATCGAGAATTTCTACTGATTCAGTCGTCACAAGTACCTCCGGCAGCAAAAAGGACATAAAAAAACACCTGTACAGCAGATGTGCACAGGTGTTGGTGTCGGTTTTTTTGGGTAAAATGGTCAAACATTGATTCTCCCTTGCTGATCTCTCGGATCAGTTTAAAGGGTAAAGAAAATTTACGGTTTCGGACGTTACAATGCTCACCATGGACTTGTCAAGAGGGCAAACAACAAATAAAACTTAATGAATAGGACGACCAATACGTTCGAAGCGAATCTTGTCAGCAAGACTTGCCCCGGCGTCCCACGACCAGTATTTAATGAAGGCTAAACCTTTGACTTTTGAGTCATCAACGAATCCCCAGAAGCGACTGTCATAGGAAAAATCACGATTATCTCCCATCACAAAATACTGATTTTCAGGCACCTTGACCGGCGCCATATTGTCGCGTGGTCCGGCAACGGCAGGCAGAACCTGCTTGTCTCGATGAATTTCCTGTTCAAATTCAAGCAGTTCACCATTGACAAAAACCTGTTTGGCGCGAATTTCAACCACGTCACCAGGCAGTCCAATCAACCGTTTGATAAAATCACGACGTTGAAAATAGGATTTCCCCTCATCCTCGGGAAATTCGAAGACGATCACATCGCCACGCTCGGGACTACGCAGAGCCAGATAGCGCTCATCACTGAAAGGTACTCTGGTGCCATAGATAAATTTATTAACCAGCAGATGATCGCCAATCAACAGGGTATCAAGCATCGACCCGGAAGGGATTTTGAACGCCTGAAAAACAAAGGTACGGATAATCAGCGCCAGAACAACAGCGATAATGAGCGCTTCAGACCATTCGCGGTACCAGGGTTTAGGTGATTCAACCTGCGTTTTTTTCTTGCCGAACAATGCCATGATTCTACTCTTTAATTTTAAGGATTGCCAAAAAAGCTTCTTGCGGCAACTCAATGCTGCCCACCTGTTTCATCCGTTTTTTACCGGCCTTTTGTTTTTCCAGCAGCTTGCGTTTGCGGGTAATGTCACCGCCATAACATTTTGCGGTGACATCCTTGCGTAGCGCCTTGACCGTTGAACGGGCTATCACTTTATTGCCGATTGCCGCCTGGATAGCAACCTCGTATTGCTGTCTGGGAATGAATTCCTTCATTTTAGCCACCAGCTCACGACCACGGTATTGGGCCTTGTCGTTGTGAACAATCAGGGATAAGGCATCAACAAGATCGCCATTGATCAGAACATTCAGGCGCACCAGACGGCTTGTCCGGAAATCCAGATGTTCGTAATCAAGCGAAGCATAGCCACGACTAAGGGATTTGAGTCGATCAAAAAAATCCAGAACAATTTCGTTCAACGGCAATTCAAACACAATCATCACGCGATTAGCAGTTAAGTACTTGATTTCTCGCTGAATACCGCGCTTTTCAATACACAGCCCCAACACCGCCCCGACAAACTCATTAGGAACATGGATTGAAGCCAGGACAAAGGGCTCTTCAATCTGCTGAATCATCTGAATATCAGGGAGCATGTTGGCGCTTTCAACGTTTAAGATCTCCCCTTTGACTGTGGTCACCTTGTAAACAACCGTTGGCGCCGTGGTAATCAACTCAACATGGAATTCGCGCTCCAGTCGTTCCTGAATAATCTCCATGTGGAGCAGGCCAAGAAAGCCGCAACGAAAGCCGAATCCCAAGGCGAGGGAGTTTTCCGGTTCAAAGGAAAAAGCGGCATCATTCAGCCGTAGTTTTTCCAGGGCATCGCGCAGGGCATCGTACTCAGCATTGTCGATGGGATAAAGACCCGAGAATACCATCGGCTTGACCACCTGATAACCAGGTAGAGCCTTTACCGCCGGTTGATGATGATGGGTCAGGGTATCACCAACTTTGGCGTCTTCAACCACCTTGATACCGGCAATAACGAAACCTACCTCACCGGCTGCAAGATTCTGCAGTTCAACCGGATGCGGACTGAAAGCCCCGACCTTGTTAACCTCATAGATGCCACCCGTTTGCATCAGGCGGACCTTGTCCCCCTTTTTTACGGTACCTTCAAAAATCCGCACCAGGATAATAACGCCCTGATAGGAATCGTACCAGGAATCGAAAATCAATCCCTGCAGCAAACCCTGAGGGTTACCCTTGGGCGCCGGGATTTTTTTCACCAGGGCTTCGAGAATTTCAGGAATTCCCTTGCCTTCCTTAGCGCTGGCAAAAATAGCGTCACTGGTATCGATACCGATGATCTCTTCGATCTCTTCACAGACACGCTGGGGTTCGGCGCTAGGCAGATCGACCTTGTTGAGGACCGGGAAAACTTCCAGATCCTGATCAATGGCCATATAGACATTAGCCAGGGTCTGGGCCTCAACCCCCTGGGCTGCATCGACAACCAGCAATGCGCCCTCACAGGCAGAGAGGGAACGACTGACTTCGTATGAAAAATCAACATGCCCCGGGGTATCAATCAGGTTAAGGATATAAGTCTGGCCGTCCTGAGCCTTGTAGGTCAGCCTTACGGCCTGAGCCTTAATGGTAATTCCGCGCTCTCTTTCAAGCTCCATTTTATCCAGGTATTGATCAGACTTTTCCCTATCGGTCAGGGCGCCGGTTGCTTCCAGCAGACGGTCAGCAAGGGTCGATTTACCATGATCGATGTGGGCAATGATGGAAAAGTTACGAATTTTAGTAAGGTCCATGTTGGCTCGATTGAAGGTGAATATTTAAAAAGCTTATCATCCTAAGCAGTAATGTTCAGCTTGTAAAGAATAAACGAAAAAGCCCGAAAACATTGCTATGAACTGCTGTTTGGGGGGAGTTTTTGCCGGCGGTTGCGAACCAGCAGACTCCACCCTTCCGCAACGATCATTCCTGCGATAATCAGGCCGCCGCCAAACCAGGCCAGGGATGATAATTGATCGCCTGCCAGCCAGATCGAAAAAATCGCCGCAAATACCGGTTCAAGGGTATAAATCAATGCTGCGCGAGTTGGTGTCGTGCGGTTCTGAAAGGTGGTCATCGCCCAAAATGCATAGGCCGTCGCAAACACCGCGGTAATCATCAGCGCGGACAGTAATGAAAGGCTCCAGGTTTGTGGCCAGGACACCGGCTCAAACACCATGCTGCCTACCCATGCCAGAACTGCCATGGTCCCAATCTGGACACAGGTTAAAGCACGGCCATTATAGCCACGGGTAAACACATCCAGACCGAGAATATGCAGGGCAATAAACAGTGAACAGATCAATACCAGCAGATCACCGGGATTAAAACTCCAGGGAGACCGCCAGGTCAGCATGAAAAGTCCAATAATGGCAAGTACTACACCGATTTTAGAACCGGTAGCCGCAGGTTTTTTCAGCAGTGGACCGGCCAGCAGCGGCACCCATATAACATTGAGGCCGGTCAGAAACCCGGCGTTTGATGAACTGGTCAGGGCCAGACCATAAGTCTGAAACAGATAGGACAAAAACAGCAGGCCCCCGAGGATCAGTCCTGCCAACCAGCCGCGCCGATCGAGGGTGGCAAAGCCTGACCGCCCCGCCAGTGGTGCAAGCAAGAGCGCGGCTATGGCGAAACGAACCCACAAAAAACACAAAACCGGAACTTCGGTTATCGCATCCTTAACAATGGGAAAAGTTGCCCCCCAGAACAGGGTCACTGAAATCAACATCAATTCAGCATTGAGTTGGCGCCGATTGATTTTAGCTGGATCAAAAAGTGACATGAAAGTGTACTTCTTTGACTGAAGGGGCTTGTTTATAATGAAATTCACATGATATAAGAAAAAATATAACGATGTACAATGACTGCTGAAAATCCATCAAAACAAATTCATATTACCAACCTTCAAGTAAGCGGCAGGCTTGCTTGGCAAAGAAGGGATCCTTGATGAACCACCAGGATCGATCAAAACGGGAACCTGTCGAAGTTATCTGCCCGCGCTGCCGTTACACTGAGATCATCTATCTACCAGTTGAAGACCTGCCATTGTGCCCACAGTGTGGAATCCGCATGTCTATATCTGAACTTCTTGATGAAGGCAAATCCTATTGAATGGATTACGGAGTTTTTTCGCCGTCAGATGAGGTCCAGGACGCTTCTGACATAACATTAGATTAAGTATGGAGGATGATTCGATGAAACTTGTAAAAATCATGCTGGCTTGTCTGTTATCTGTCAGTTTACTGGCCCCTGCCTTCGCTACTGCCGACGTCCTTGACGACATTTTGGAGCGCGGCGTGTTACGGGTCGGCATGGAACCCGGGTATATGCCATTTGAATTGACAAACCAGCGCGGTGAGATTATCGGCTTCGATGTGGATATCGCCCGCCGCATGGCCAACGCCATGGGAGTCAAGCTGGAACTGGTCAGCACCGCCTGGGATGGCATTATTCCTGCCCTGCTGACCGATAAATTCGATATTATCATGAGCGGTATGACCCTGACTCAGCAGCGTAACCTGTCGGTTAACTTTGCCGATCCTTACATCGTTGTCGGCCAGACAGTGCTGATCCGCAAGGAAATTGCCGCTGAAGTCAAGTCGTACCGTGATCTGAACGATCCCAAATATAAAGTCTCGTCAAAGCTCGGTACGACCGGCGAGCAAGCGGTTCAGCGGATGATCCCGCGCGCGCAGTACGTTTCTTTTGAAACCGAGCAGGAAGCGGTTCTTGATATGCTCAACGGCAAGGTTCACGCGGTGGTATATGACTTGCCCCTGCTCTCCATTACCAACGCCCAACGTAACGATGGCAATCTGGTGTTTCTTGATGAGCCTTTCACCCATGAACCCCTGGCCTGGGCTATCCGCCGCGGCAACTACGATTTTCTTAACTGGCTTAACAACTTCCTCAATCAGATTAAAAACGACGGAACCTATGAGCAGATCTACAACAAGTGGTTCGTCAGTGATGAGTGGTTGAAGCAGATCCAGAACTGATTTTTACCTTTAAGAGCGGGCATCCTTAGTCGACGGTGATCATGGATGTCCGTTTTTTCCTGTCTTTAAAAGCAACAAAAAGGGTGAACATTCACGTGAACAATTATCGTAAAGACTGGCATTGGCGGTTATTGACGATATTAATCCTGGTTGTCATCGGTGTGGGGCTCTGGGTAGCGACCAGCAAGGTCAATTATACCTGGCGTTGGAACCGTGTTCCCCAGTATTTCGTTTATCATCATGAAATCGTTAAACGGTCTGCTTACGATAGCCGGGTTATTGCAGTTGAAGCTATTGGCGACTCCACCACCGTAACCATCCGCAATCAATTCGATGAAGTAGAATCCTTTACCGTCGATTCCGATACCTTGAAGGTTTACCCTGATGAAAGTCTCTTTGCCGGCGATCAGATTGGTTCTACCTTTAAATGGGAAATCGGACCCTTATTGTACGGACTCGGGGTTACCCTGTGGATATCTGCCATTTCCAGCATCATCGGTCTTATCATCGGGCTGATTACCGGCCTCTGCCGGCTATCAAAAAATGCCACTCTGCGGCAATTGTCGATTATTTATATTGAGATTATTCGTGGCACACCCTTGCTGGTACAGATTTTTATTGTCTACTTCTTCTTCGGCACGGTGCTTAATATCGACCGTATGCCTGCGGGTATCGCTGCCCTGTCGATTTTTGCCGGTGCCTATGTTGCAGAAATTATTCGCGCCGGAATCCAGTCCATTCCCAAAGGTCAAATGGAAGCTGCCCGCTCCCTCGGGATGAATACTCCCCAAGCGATGATTCATATTATTCTTCCCCAGGCTTTCAAGCGCACCCTGCCCCCTCTGGCCGGACAATTTATCAGCCTCATCAAGGATTCGTCACTGGTGTCGGTGATCGCTATTACGGATCTCACCAAGGCGGGCCGAGAGGTCATTACGTCGACCTTTGCCACCTTTGAAATCTGGTTTGTAGTTGCATTTCTTTATCTTACCCTCACTTCAGTCCTCTCCCAGGTGATCGCCTGGGTTGAGCGGAGGCTAGCAATCAGTGATTAAGACCATCGATCTAAAGAAAACGTTTCATGGCCGTGGGCAGGTGGTGCATGCCGTTGACGGCATCAACACTCATATCCAATCAGGTGAGGTGGTTGTTGTTATCGGCCCATCAGGATCCGGCAAATCTACTTATCTGCGCTGTTTAAATGGCTTGGAAGAACTGACTTCCGGGCATATTTACATTGATGGGGTTGACCTGGCAGATCGCAAAACCGACATGAATAAGGTGCGTCGCGAAGTTGGGATGGTTTTCCAGCAGTTCAATCTGTTTCCACACAAAACCGTACTGGAGAATCTTGTTCTGGCGCAAACGGTTGTGCGCAGGAGAAAAAAGATCGAGGCCGTAGACAAAGCCCGTGCCCTGCTGAAGAAGGTCGGCATCGCCGAAAAGGAAATGGAATATCCGATTCGACTATCAGGGGGGCAGCAACAGCGGGTAGCTATCGCCAGAGCGTTAGCCATGGATCCGAAAGTCATGCTGTTTGATGAACCAACCAGTGCCCTTGACCCGGAAATGGTGGGCGAGGTTCTTGAGGTCATGAAACAGCTGGCGCGTGAGGGAATGACCATGGTCGTTGTCACACACGAAATGGGTTTTGCCCGTGAGGTCGCCGACCGGGTACTGTTTATGGACCATGGTAAACTGGTCGAAGAAGGCACCCCGGAACATTTTTTCATCAACCCGCAGGAAGAACGCGCCAAACTCTTTCTAAAGCAGGTGCTTTAGGCTTTTTCCCGATTATTTGACCTCCACCGGCAGTTTCATTGCTTGCCAGGCAGCATACCCACCTAAAAGCGCATAGACCCGTGAATAGCCATTATTAGCAAGAATCAGCGCCAGACCGGCGCTGGAAGACTCATTCGGTCAGGTGCAGTAGGTCACAACGACCGTGTCACTCGGCACCGTGCGCTTAAACTCATCAAATTCTGCTTGTGATGTGATGCGTCGCGCGCCGGGAATCTTATCAACAGCTTGTTGCCACTGGCCCGGTGTTCGCGTATCAACAAAAACAACCGATTGTTGACTTTGCAGGGCGCGAAGATCGACAACATTAATTCGTGGGACCTGATCCGGATGAGTAGGTGTTTCGGCCAGGGCGGCTGATGTGGAGAATATCAGGCCCAGGACCAAAAACACATTGATGATTTTACATAGCATTATAACCTGCTCCTTAAATCTTTGGGTGATGGTTTTAGTTACTGTAAGGTTTCTTTCAGGTAGTCCAAAAACCGTTGCCACGATTTTCTGTCAGCGTCTTCCCGGTAACGATCTGATCCAAAAACAGTAAAAGCATGAGGGGCGCCACTGTAGGTGATCATTTCGTGAACTACCTTTTGCTCCTCCAGTTCCTTTGCCAGCTGGGCAAATTCATCCATGCTGACAGCAGTGTCTGCTGTACCGTGAAGAATCAGGACTGAGCCGTTCGTTTCGGCATAACTCTGTCCTTCAGGTGTCGTCAGGCCACCATGAAATGAAACAAATCCCTTGAGCGGGGCTCCGGCACGCGCCAGTTCCAGAATGACAGCCCCGCCAAAACAGTAGCCAATGGCTACGGCGTTGTCGATATTTGCACCTTGCTGAGCAGCAGCATCCAGTGCTCCTTGCAGAAGTTTGCGCATCATTTCGCGATCCTGATAAAGGGCGCTGGTCAGGCGCCGCCGGTCCTCAATCTGAGCCGGCCGCACTCCTTTACCAAACATGTCGGCAGCGAAAACTGCATATCCCTGATCCGCGAGCATCTGTGAACGTTGAATTTCATATTGACCGAGGCCGTCCCAATCATGAATCAGTAAAATGAAGGGCGCTGCAGGTGACGGGCTGATGAAATAACCTTCATAGGTAACACCATCAATCCGGTAATCAACCGCTGTCCCAGACGCAAAACCGCTGGACGCAAACAAAGTGATACACAACAGAGCAACGAGTAGTCTTTTCATGGCATATCCTCCCTCAACATAAACAACCATTTTGGTTAACTATACCAGAGGTTGCGCGAAAAAAGGACTACTCTCAACAATTTTAAATACAAAGGCTATTAGCCAGACAAAGAAACATGGGATTGATTGGGCGAATTCCAGCCTCGGTGATTTTTTTTAATTCAGTTAATGCAATGGTTGATCCCTTCAGGCCAACCATCGTTCCAGTATGCCCCTGAATCAACCCGTCAACCGCAGCACGACCGAACCGTGCCCCCAGCATACGGTCAAAAGCCGAAGGAGAACCACCGCGTTGATAGTGGCCAAGAACAATCACCCTGGTTTCAAAGCCGATACTGTCTTTGATTTGAGTTGCAATATCTTCGGCACGGCCTGCACCCTCAGCCACCATAATGATGCTATTGTTTCGCCCTTCCTGATAGCGCTGGCGCAAGGCCTTACAGATTACTTCCAGGTCATAAGGTTCTTCCGGGATCAGGCTGAACTCGGCACCACTGGCAATGGTGGCAGCCACCGTCAGATAGCCGCAATTGCGTCCCATAATTTCGACGACAAATGCGCGGGTATGGGAAGACGCGGTGTCCTTGAGATTATCAACAGCTCGGACGATATTGTTCAACGCGGTGTCAACTCCCAGAGACAGATCGGTATATGGTATATCGTTGTCTATCGAAGCAGGTATTCCGACGACTGGAATGCCCTGCTGGTGAATAGCCAATCCCCCCGCCAGCGAGCCGTCACCACCGATTACCACCAGACCCTCGATCCCGAGTCCCTTCAAGTTGTCGCAGGCCAGACGCAGGCCGGCCTCAGTACGCATTTCCTTGCAGCGGGCGCTTTGCAGAAAGGTGCCGCCGCGTTGTAACACGCCGCTGACCGATTTAGTCGTTAGTTTTTCATATAATCGATCAATCAACCCCTGATACCCCTTTTGCACACCGAACACTTCAATCCCTGAAACCAGACTGGCGCGCACTACGGCTCTGACCGCAGCATTCATTCCGGATGAATCCCCTCCGCTGGTCAAGACAGCTATTCGTTTAAGCATACTGTTTCCCTTTCATGTTGAAATGCATCCTGATAATTGAGCAAAATAGGAACAACCTAGAGCTTTCCACTTCTTCGGTCCTGGTTTCTCTCATTTGTTTCGCACAGATAGGTAGATTTAAATAGTTTTTTCATGCTCATAAAAAAAATAAATTTTCCTAGGACGTTATCCTTGACTGAAAAAAAAAAGGGTTCTAAATTGCCGACAAATAATCTCACTCTAGCAGAATAATTACAGGTTGGACAAAATTATATGATTGATCACTTTACCATGGCCTACACCGCACTCGGTGGTCTGGGGATCTTTATCCTCGGGATGAAATTTCTTTCCGACAGCCTGCAGTTGTTGTCGGGTGGCGTCATCCGCAAAGTCATCTCATCTTTGACCAGTAATCGTTTTCTGGCGGTTCTCGTCGGTATTTCAGTAACAGCTTTTGTCCAGTCGTCGACCATCTCAACCGTGATGGTTGTCGGTCTGGTCAATGCCGGTCTGATGCAACTGACCCAGGCTATCGGTTTTATTCTCGGTGCCAACATCGGCACCACTGTAACCGGCTGGATACTGGCGATCAAAATTGGAAAATATGGGCTATTACTGGTTGGCCTGGGTATTTTCCCGATGATTTTTTCAAAAAATGACCGCGTCACGGCTACGGCGCGAACCCTGGTAGCTTTAGGTCTGATTTTTTTAGGTCTGGAGATCATGAGTGATGCGTTCAGGCCGCTGCGTAGTGATGAAAGCTTTATGAACCTGATGCTGGTTCTCGATGCTCAGTCATTGATCAGCATTCTGGGTTGCGTCCTCATCGGGTGTCTGCTGACGATGGTCGTCCAGAGTAGCTCGGCCATGCTGGGCATTACTATTGCCCTGGCCATGACTGGTGCTATCCCCTTCCAAACCGCTGTTGCCCTGGTCATGGGTGAAAATATCGGCACCACCATCACGGCTCAGCTGGCAGCCATCGGTGGTACGGTCACGGCGCGTCGCACAGCTATGGCACATAGTGTATTTAATGTGGTGGGGGTGTGTATTCTGGTCATTATTTTCTCTCCCTTTGTTGCCCTGGTGGAAACCCTGGTGCCGGGCATTGCCAATGCTGCCAATGAAGCCGGTGACCGCCCCTACATTGCCGCTCATATCGCTTTTGCCCACAGCATGTTTAATGTGACAGCCACCCTCATTGTCCTGCCGTTTCTTGGATTGCTGGCCAGTCTGGTCATCAAAATGGTACCTGACAGGGTTGGTGGGCCCAAGGGTTCATTCAAATATATCGGTGCTCCCGGCTCCATGCCTGTGGCTCTTGGTGTCACAATGGTGTTTGAAGAACTGAAAAAAATGCAGAACCGGGTTCATAAGTCACTACGCCATGCCGGCAGCTTTCTCCAGCGCGACCTTAAAGATCATGAAAAGTTTTATCGTAAGGTCAAGGCAATTGAAGAAGAGACAGACATTATTCAGCACGAAATAACGACCTTTACGGTTTCACTGATGCAGGGGGGGAAATCCTCCAAGGAACAATCAGATCGTGCTTATGCCTATGTACGTGCGGCGGACGAGCTGGAGTCGATTGCCGATTATTGTCTTTCCCTGTGTTCCTATATGCGCCGCCTCGAAAAAAACGACCTCAATTACAGTGCTGATGCCTGGAATGATCTGCACAACTTTCATCATGAACTTTTTACTTTTTTCAACCTGGTCTGTAAAGTTTTTCATAGTGAGGATGAACTCAACAAAACCCTTATCCGCAAAGAGGCAAAGCGCCTTAACGACCTGGCTGATTCGATCCGCAAAGCCCATCTGGGGCGGATGAAAGAAGGATCCTGCAATGCCCTGCCGGCATTAACCTTCAGTGACATGGCGGTCGCTATGCGCCGTATTAAAAACCATACCGTGAACCTTTACGAAGCCCTGGCTGACGATCAGGATTGAAGTAGCCTGATCCATGCGGATCAATCAGATATACACTGGAACCATCCGGTCACTTCATGTTGCTGAACTTCCTGCAGCAGAAATTCCCGGAAGACCTTTTCCGTCATGGTTGGGATTTTATCTAACAGCTGCACCAACGAAATCATATTAACCATATTTTTCTTCGCCGTTGTAATCGGAATCAGATCTCCCCGTTGAATCTCCTTCCAGATCAGGTGCGCGGTCGCAACCCCCAGCCCCATTCCCAATCGCAGGCTGTTCAGCAAGGCCTCATGCGTATCCAGCGTCATAACCACCGACAAGCTTTCTGGCAGTTTGTTAAAATGATGACGAAACCAGAGGTCAAGAATCGATGGGTCATCCTCATCGGTAACAAAATCCTTACCAACCAGATTGGTCAGCCGGTGATCACCGCAAATCTCCCTATGATAGTAACTTCGCGATGATACCAGCATCATCTCCTCCCGCAATAACGGCTCCATACTGAAAACAACTGGAAACCCGGGCAATTCTCCCGGTTCGTAATAAACATCGACCAGGGCAAAATCAAGTTCACCTTTCTGCAGCATGGTTAAAAGAGGTACGGCTTCTTTAAGTTTCAACTCAAAGGTAACCTCCGGATAAATCGTGCGAAATCGGTGACAAAAACGTGGTAAATATTCTTTGCCGAATTCACGTGGAGCACCGATGCGCAACTTGCCGGCCGGTCGGTCGTGGGGCAAACGTATTGCGTCAATTTCACTGATCAGCTTCTCGACTAGTGGTGCGATCAAGCGGTAGAGATGTTGTCCGGCAGCGGTCGGCACCAATTGTTTATGCATTCGAATAAACAGCGGTGTTTTTATCTCTTCTTCAAGTTTTTTCAGCTGTTGACTGACCGCCGGCTGGGTCAGATTCAATTTCTGTGACGCAGCTACGCTGCTGCCAAGCTTATACACAAAGAAAAAAATCTTTAAACGATTCATGTCAGGTAAGTTAATCATGAGTTATCCTATGGTTCGATAATGAGTAATTTACTTATATATTGCATTGATGGAATAATCCAGCCATATAGAAAATATTCTCATGTAAACTCACGTAAAACCAGATGTTTGACTGCAGAAGAATAACAGGAGCCCACCATGACATATCTGATTTTGGCAGTTTTTGTGACTGTTGCTGTGTTGACGATTGTCGGATCAGTCCGGCTGAAAGTATGGGAGCATCACGGCCGCGTCGTCAACGGTGACTGGATCACTGATAAGGAACGATTGCATCTAATGAGCCGCTGGGGTGCCGGCTATTGACCCGGCCAAAAACCGACTCTTGAACTGTTCGGCGGTTAGTGATAAACCCTCCCTTCATGACACCTCAACTGCATTCATCCGCTTCAATTAAATCGGCAATCTATGCCGCCTGGCCGATCTGTCTCGGGTACTTTCCTATAGGTCTGGCCCTTGGCGTACTTGCCCAGCAGGCGTCTATCCCCTGGTGGGCAATGGCGATAATGTCGGTACTGGTGTTTGCAGGTAGTGCGCAGTTCATCTGCGTTGCCATGATTGCTGCCGGCAGTTCAATGGGAGCGATTATCGGCACGACCTTTATCGTGAATTTGCGCCATGTATTGATGAGTTCTGCCCTGGCCGTTTATCTGCATGGTGTCAAGCGCTCGTTTCTGGCGTTATTTGCCTATGGAATTACTGATGAGAGCTTTGCTGTTAACATGGCGCGCTTTCGTGCCGGCAACTGGACACGCATTCAGGCTCTGATCGTTAATCATCTGGCCAATAGTGTCTGGATCCTGGCCACTGTCAGTGGGGTCTTGATCGGACAGCTGGTTCCTGCCGGGGCTTTTGGTATCGACTATGCTCTGGTCGCCATGTTTATCTGCCTGCTGGTATTTCAGCTACATGGGAGACTGTATGTCATCACTGCCCTGATTGCTGCCACCATCGCCGTACTTTGGGCCTGGTTGATTCCTGGCGATTCCTATATTGTCGGCGGAGCTGTCTGTGCTGCAACCTGCGGCTATCTACTCCAGAAAAAACGCGGTAAAAGCTGATGGGTGCTGCTGAATATCTGTTTCTTTTTACCGGCATGGGGCTGGTTACCTACCTGCCCCGCGCCCTGCCCTTGCTTTATCTGTCCCATAAAAAGCTGCCGCAAGGGTTGATTGACTGGCTTGGTTATATTCCGGTCGCTGTCCTAGGCGCCTTACTGGCCCCGATCCTTTTCCTCGATACCACCAGTGCTACTATTACCTTTGGCAAGCTGGAATTTCTGGTCGCCATTCCGACATTGATCTTTGCCGTAAAAACCCGTAGTCTCGGCGGCACCGTGCTGGTCGGGATGTTCCTTTACTGGTTGGCCGGTATCTTTTTATAATCACATACCCTGGAAAAAACCATGAAACTGACAGGTAAACAAGCAAGATATTTACGCGGCCTCGGCCACCATCTGCACGCGATTGTTATGATTGGCAAGGATGAACTGACCGATCGGGTGGTTGCTGCGACCGATGAAGCATTGTCCAGCCACGAACTGATTAAAGTGAAGTTACAGGACGGTTGTCTGAGCGACCGCCGCGACATCGCCAACGAACTGGCCCAGGCAACCTCTTCCAGCGTCGCCCAGGTTCTCGGTCGTACTTTTCTGCTCTATCGCAGACACCCGGAAAACCCTCAAATTTCCCTACCAAAACCCTGAGCGCCCTTCCCCGGGTAT
>JAWOFG010000226.1:0-32564 GCA_046482365.1 Pelovirga sp.
AAAGCGCCGGGGCTTTTGTCTTTTTACCCTGGTAGCGCTATAGTTACACTTACATTTTGACATTTTCGTCCTTACCCTTACTACCACAGCAGCAATGGACAATTAATGAAGCAAACGATCATTTCGAGCTATGAACGTCTGGTTTTAAAACATCCACTGATCACGCTGGGACTACTGTTGGCTCTGATTGCAGGCGTGGGCGTTTTTGCCAAGGATTTTCACCTTGATGCCTCAGCTGACTCGTTAATGCTCGAGCACGACGAGGATCTGCAGTATTTTCGCCAGATAAATGCCCAGTATGGCACCAGCGACTTCCTGATTATCAGCTATAGCCCGAAAGGGGAACTGCTGGCACCTGAAACCATCGCTGATCTTCGCAAGCTACGCAATCAACTGCTGGATATTGAACGGGTAACACAGGTCATGAGCATCCTTGATGCACCACTGATCGACAGCCCACCTGTCACCCTGTCAGAACTCAGTCGCGAGATCCGTACGATCGAGACACCAGGTATCGACCTGGACCTGGCGTTGGCCGAATTTACCAGCGGGCCCATCTATAAAAACCTACTTGTCAGTGCCGATGGACGTACCACCGCCCTCCAGGTCATGCTGAAATCCAATGAAGAGCTGCGCTCTTTACATCGCCAGCGCACCGAGCTACGGGAAAAACGTGATGATGGCGTCATCACCGCCGCAGAGGAACAACAATTAGCAGAGGTTTCTGCCAGCTATGACCGGGTCAGCCGAGCCCATAATGAACAGGAAGCACGTGACATCGCCACGATCCGTGCCATCATGGCGGAGCATCGTGATACGGCTGAGCTGTTTCTGGGTGGAATCCCGATGATTGTTGTCGACATGATCGATTTTATTCGCAACGATCTGGTCAAGTTCGGCCTTGGCGTCCTGGTATTTCTGGTCTCCATGCTGACCCTGATTTTCCGGCGTCCCCAATGGGTACTGTTGCCCATGGCCTGCTGCTTTTTGGCGGTTTTGTTCATGTTCGGATTTTTAGGACTGATCGGCTGGAAAGTTACGGTTGTTTCTTCCAACTTCACCTCATTGCTGCTGATTATTACCCTCTCCCTCTGCGTTCATCTGATTGTTCGTTACAACGAACTGCTGGTCGAACAGCCTGAGGCTGACCATGCCGCGCTGGTCCGTGAAACCATTCGCTCCAAGGCGCTGCCGAGTATTTTTACCGCATTAACCACCATCGCCGCTTTCGCCTCGTTGCTCACCAGCGATATTCGACCTATTATCGACTTCGGCTGGATGATGGCCATCGGTATCGGATTTGCCCTGGTGATAAGCCTCATCATCTTCCCGGCAGGGCTGGTGCTGTTAAAAAAACCACAGCCTTTTGCCCCGCGCCTCGACATTACCGGTTATATCACCAGGGGATGTGGTCATCTGGTCGAACATCACGGCAGGGCAACATTATTGACTTTTGCCCTGATCACCCTGATCAGCGTCTACGGCATCACCCAGTTATCGGTTGAAAACCGCTTTATTGATTACTTCAAACCCACGACGGAAATCTATCAGGGAATGGCACTGATCGACCGGCAACTGGGCGGCACCACCCCCCTCGATGTTATCCTCGATGCTGATCCGGAATTTTTAGCCGCCCTCGAACAGGAATCCGCCGTTGCTGAAGATGACCCCTTTGGCGACGATTTCTTTGCTGATGATACGGTTGAAGCTGGCCTGTCCGGCAGCAGCTATTGGTATAACAGTTACCGGGTGGATGACATTCACGCTATCCATGATTACCTGGAGCAACTGCCGGAGTCAGGCAAGGTGCTGTCTATGGCGACCACCTTTACCCTGATGGAGCATGTCAATCAAGGACAGCCGCTGGACAATATCGCTCTGTCGGTGATCCATCGTAAGTTGCCTGAGGTCATTGACGAAACCCTGTTCCGCCCCTATATGGCTCCAGATGGCAACCAAATCCGATTTAATCTGCGCATTATCGACTCTGACCCGAACCTGCAGCGCAATCAGCTTATCGGCAAGATCGAACAGGACCTGGTTTCATTGTTCGATCTCAAGCCGGAACAGGTCCATCTGACCGGCATGTTCGTGCTCTACAATAATGTTCTGCAGAGTCTGTTTTCATCACAGATCATGACCATCGGCGTGGTCTTTCTGGTAATTGTCGGCATGTTTCTGATCCAGTTCCGCTCATTGCGGCTGGCCCTCATTGCTATTGTTCCCAACCTCTTGTCGGCAGCTGCAGTATTGGGACTGATGGGATTGATGAATATCCCGTTAGACATTATGACCATCACCATTGCGGCCATCACTATCGGCATTGCGGTGGATGACACCATCCATTATATCCATCGCTATATCGACGAACTGCGAATTGATGATGATCCTCTGGCGGCTATCAGACGCACCCACGACAGTGTTGGTCGCGCCATGTATTACACATCGATTACCATTATTACCGGTTTCTCGATTCTGGCGCTGTCCAATTTCAATCCAACCATCTACTTTGGATTGTTTACCGGCCTGGCCATGATTGTCGCCATGTTTGCCAACTTAACCTTGCTGGCACTGCTGCTGTTATTATGGCAGCCGCGACAAAAAACCGGCATAAACCCGATATAAAAAACTGGCATTCAGCTGACGGACAGGCTATTGTCCAAAAATTTGCCGTCAACAATACGACTTTTAAAAAGACAGGAACAACATGAGCAGCGACGAATCACTTTCTTTCAGCGAACTGGGTCTGGCATCGGCCATTCTTAAAGTCATCGACGAGGTCGGTTACGAATCGCCAACCCCCATCCAGGCCCAAAGCATCCCCCCCCTGCTCGCCGGCCGGGATCTGCTTGGCCAGGCGCAGACCGGCACCGGCAAGACAGCGGCTTTTGCTTTGCCGCTCTTGACTCGCCTTAAGCCTGAGTTGAAGTATCCACAACTGCTGATTCTGACTCCGACCCGCGAACTGGCCCTCCAGGTGGCCGAAGCCGTACAGACCTATGCTCGTCATCTGCCGGGCTTTCAGGTGCTGCCGGTTTATGGAGGCCAGAACATGGTCCAGCAATTACGCCAACTGCAACGTGGCGTACAGGTTGTAGTCGGCACTCCCGGCCGGATCAAGGATCACTTGAACCGGGGCACGCTTAAACTCGACAGGCTCGCTGCCGTAGTGATAGACGAAGCTGACGAAATGCTGAAAATGGGGTTTATCGATGAGGTTGAAGACATCCTCTCCCACGCCCCCGCCGAACACCAGACCGCACTCTTTTCAGCCACCATGCCGCAGGAAGTGCTTAAAATTGCCCGGCGTCATCTCAAGGACCCGGTTGAAATCAGGATTAAATCCAGAACCTCGACAGTTGAACAGGTCACCCAGCGTTACTGGCAAGTCAAGGGCCTGCACAAGCTGGATGCCCTCACCCGTATTCTCGAGGCGGAAGAAATCGATGGCATGATCATCTTTGTGCGCACCAAGATCGCCACTGTGGAACTGGCGGAAAAACTTGAAGCACGCGGTTTTTCCAGTGCTCCCTTAAATGGTGACATGACCCAGGTGATGCGCGAGAAAACGGTTGAACGTCTTAAAGAAGGCAGTCTCGATATCGTCGTCGCTACCGATGTGGCAGCCCGCGGGCTGGATGTCAAGCGCATCAGTCATGTGGTCAATTATGATATCCCCCACGATACCGAAGCCTATGTTCATCGCATCGGTCGCACCGGTCGCGCCGGCCGCGAAGGTAAAGCCATCCTGTTTGTTGCTCCGCGTGAAAAAAGAATGCTGGCGGCAATTGAACGGGCCACCCGGCAACCGATCAAAGCGATGGCCCTGCCGAGCCGCAAAGAAATTACCAACCGCCGGGTTGGTCAGTTTAAAGAGCAGGTCAATGCTACCCTGGAATCCCAGGATCTTGAATTCTTTGAAGAGCTGATTGATGACATTCAGACGGATTATGATATCGGCCACCGCCGCATTGCTGCGGCCCTGGCATTCCTGCTGCAAAAGGAACGCCCCCTGCAGATGGAAGATGATAATTTTATTCAGGAGGAACCATTTGAGCAACGCAGCTCCAGCCAGAGAACTGAACGCAGGTCAAGTGAACAAGCGACTAGTTATCGGCTCGAAGTGGGCCGCAGTCACGGCATTGAACCGGGCAATATTGTTGGTGCCCTGAGCAACGAAGGACGTATCGACAGTCGCTCGATCGGTCGCATCAATATTTTTGAGCACTTCAGCCTGGTCGACTTGCTCACCCCCCTGGACCCTGCCCAGATCAAACGCATCAGGGAAATCAGCATCAATCAACATCCTTTATTAATCAGTCTTGATTCCAAGGGGCCATCCCAGGCGGACACCCAGAGAAAAACAAATCGTGGCAAGCGAATTGTCGGTAAAGGACGCAGTCCGGCGCCAAAAAAATCACTGCCGCGCAACAGATCGACAAAACGCAGCTGATTCAAACAGTTGAAACCCGGCGTTCATAGTGCATTATCAATCACAATGCATATCGGTAGCTGCTGGTCAAAACCATATGAGCTACATTATATGTGTGAAACACATAGGGAGAAAATTACTTATATAGGGCTGAATCGAAGCGGAAAAACTTGTAGATGAATCAACAACGGAACATAGACGTCATCATCAATGAAAATGAAGCCATTCTCAAAAACATGCTGTTGCTCAGCAAGCATTTGAGTCTGTACGATGAGGATAATGATGTTGTCCAGGCGGCCAGCGCCAAGCTGTTGAGCGGTCTTAAGGCCGCTCATGCCGCCGACCTGCCGGTACAGATCAATGTCGCCAAAAACAATTTTATGGTGTTGGGGGAGTTACTGAACCCCAACAATCAGCTCCTCTGCAAATACGCCTATCGCATGTTTCAGCACGGCATTACCTCTTTCACCTTAACCCCTGATCTCACCATATTTTCCCTCTACCGATTTTTACGTGTCATCGCTAGCAACCCTGATGATACCTGGAAAGCTGATGGGATCATCAACCTGCTCGAGCAGAGAGGGATTGACGGGATTATCGTCAGCCAGATGTCACACAAGGACTTTCTGCTGGTCGAAGGAAAGGATCAGGCCAGCAAAAAAAGCATGCGTAGCGTGGCCGACCGCTTCTGGGAGCGCTACGCCCGCTCACTGATATCTGTCTTGCCGGAAGCTGATCTTGACAGTCTGGCGCAATCCAGGCTTGATCCCGCCCTCCTGGCGCGCAAACTCAGCCTGCTCTTAACGGGAACGACCGGGGAAGAACAGGCTCAGTTTAACCGGGCCCTGATCCGTTGTATTACTACAACCCAGGCCCACTATCCAAAATCCGAGCGCCTGGAAATCCTGATCAAACTGGCAGAACTGATCAACCACTTTGATGATGTTCCCAAACAAGAGATTGTTAAGGAGCTCTGTAAACTGCCCATTCCTAAAGATTTTGCAGAGGATCTGTTCAATAACCTTTCCAACAAAGTGATCCTCAACGCAATCTATCAAGCCACCTCAGGCCAGCACTACTCATCACCAATGATGCTGTCATTGATTATAAAACTGGCGGACTCACGAAAAGTTGTCTCCCGGCATGAAATTGACCGTCTGTCACGGGATGAAAAGGGATTTTTGAAAAAATCAGGCGAACTGTTGAGCAATGAAGATCTTGCCCAATATGTTCCGGCGGAATACCAGAAAACCCTGTTGGAAGTTCTCGCCGACCAACAACCTCCACCGTTTCTAAGCAGCGAGTTGAAAAGCCTCAAAACCACTCTGGAAGACTTCCAGATCGACCTTCAGACTGCGCAGTTATCGCTCTATCTGTTAGAGCATGGGCCCGATAAAAACCAGATGCCGGCGTTATACCAGCAGATTATCAAATCGTTACAATTCTACATTGATGCGGGCGATTTCGCCGGCACGCTGGCCCTTTGTCGGTCGATTTTCACTCAAACCGACAATCAAAATAACCAATTTCTGAGCGACATGATCCCTTCTTCCTTGTTGAAACAGGCGGTGACGGCAGCCAGTTATCAAGGCAAAGAGCATAAAATCATGCTTGGTGAGATTATTGATTTGGTGGGCTCACCCTTTATTTCGCCTCTGGTCGAACTGACGATCAGCGAAACAAATCGCTCTAACCGGTTTTTTTATCTGAGTTGTCTTAAAAAGCTCGGACAACAGGTCGTTGATGCTGCAGCCTCATACCTTGACAATAAACAATGGTATGTGGTCCGCAATATGCTCCTGCTGCTCGGTGAACTGGAAGCACAGGAGCAACTCCCCAGGATCAGACCTTTGCTCAATCATAGCCACAGCAAGGTCCGCCAGGAAGCATTAAAAACCTGTCTGTTGCTGGGTGATACCCATTCGATCAAAGAAATCATTGCCGGCCTCCATTCAAAAAATCGTCAGGAAGCGCTCAGTGCTATTCTTCTGACTAAATTGATTAATCATCCGGAGGTAAACAAGCATCTGTTGGCCAGGCTGGGCGAGAAATCACTATTAAACTTCGATCTGGAACTGAAGAAAAACCTGGTTCAAGCTTTGGCAGAAAAAGTTCATCCCGGGGCCCTGGGTATTTTTGCCAAAATCTTGAAGGGGCGCAAATTGTTGCATCGCCGGGAAGTTGAGCAACTTAAAATCGAAATTATCAGATCTCTTGCCAGATACCCTGCGAACCAGGCTGAGCCGCTGCTTAGACAACAACTCAACAAAAGGAATGTTGAAGCGGCGAACCTGGCCAGACAAATTCTTCAGCGCAACCAGCAGGAGAAAAACCGATGAAATCGGGCATTGATCGCAGCAAAATAGACGAACTATTACGTCTTTTATCGACCGCTATTGCCACGACCAACCTCTATTCTCTTAACCATGAGCAGGTCCAGACCCAAATTCTCCGGATTCTGGAAAGCCTGAAGGCCCTGTTCAATCAGCAAAGAGAATTAACCTTTATGGTCATCAAAAAGGAACTACTGTGTGACGGCACCCCACTGGAACAAACCCTCCATTGTGAGCGTATTGCTCGCTCTCTTTATGGTCGTAACATTGGCTACTTTACTCTGAAAAACGGGATCGGGATCAACGAGATCGAACTGTTCATCGATGTCGTTTGTGGTAACCAGTCGCTCCAGCAATTTGATACAGGCGCTCCCCATGTCGATTATGGTGAAATTGATGTCAAGGATGAGCCGGACAGCACTCTGGCGATTGCCCGCTTTGAAGATTTGAGCCCCGAGGAACTGGCAAACATCAAAACCCTCTATGAAAAAATGGCCGACAAGGAGAACTTTGACCTGAGCCAGATTTCTGCCATCATATCCGGCTTTGTAACGGCCTTCCAGCAGGAATGCAACCCACTACTAGCCCTGGTCCCACTAAAAAGGGTAGACGAATATACCTTCGCCCATTCCATCAATGTCTCCATTCTCAACATCGCCCAGGCAACCTCACTGGGATTAGACCACGACCTGCTTCATGATGTGGGCATAGCCGGGATGATGCATGATGCCGGTAAAATTTTTGTCGATAAAGAAATTATCAGAGGGACGCATCAGCTTTCTGATGCTGAGTGGCAGGAAATCAGGAAACACCCTGCGCGCGGAGCCCAGTATTTGATGGGACAGGAGGATGTGCCGCAGATCGCAATTTTAACCGCTTTTGAACACCACATGCGCTATGACAAAACCGGCTATCCGACACCGCCGCAAGGATGGCAGCTCAACCTCTGCAGTCAGATAACGATGATTTCCGATACCTTTGATGCCCTCAGGACCCGCCGCGCCTATAAAGAACCCTGGGATCTACCCCTGATCAGTGGCCGGATGATGGAGGTGGCAGGCAGTCAACTCAATCCTCATCTAACCTTGAACTTCTTAAAACTGCTTAAAACCTGCGGTGACAGGATCCTTGCCGATGGTCTGGAATTGTCGGCGGAAGCACCCCTGGTGAACGAAGAAGAGCTGAGCCAACGCTGTGTCTGCGAATAGGGGATCAGCAACTGAGGGTCTAATCTAACTCGGCAAGGGTTTATCACTATTCGGCGGTTCACCGATCCAGACGCTCACCTTTCTGAGCCAGGGCAGATCAGCCGCTCGGGTCATCAAGGTAGCCTGCAGTTGCTCAATATGATCAGCGGGCACATCAGCCGAGCGATAGAACAAGTCCACATCAATAGCCAGATCAAGATAATGCAGCACCATATGGTGGGGTTGTTCAAACAATGGCACCCCCTGCCAGCTCTGAGTCAAGTGGGCAACTGCGTCCGGTCGCAAGGGCAACCGACGACCATCTTCGGTGACATCAACTTGCTCATCACATTCGGGATCAATATGAAAGGTCACATCCGAAATATGATCATATTGATTGCGCAACAAGCGTGCAACCCAGGCACCAACTTCATGCCCTTCTGAAACACTGATGTGCGGATCCACCTGCAGATGGATATCAAGCAGCGTGCGATTTGCCATGCGCCGACTGCGCAGATCATGGACATCCCTGACACCAGGAATGGTCATAGCGCTTGTGCGGATGTTATTAATTTCATCCTGGGGCAGTGCGGTATCGACCAGCTCTTTAAGGCTGTCCCAGATCAGGGTAAAGCCGATGCGCGCTACCATCAATGCGACAACCGCTGCGGCCAGCTGATCAAGCCAGGTAATGCCCAACATGGCACCGGCAATGGCAACAAAGACCACAATGGAAGACAGAGAATCTGTACGATGATGCCAGGCGTTGCCTTCGAGCAGGCGCGAGTTGAGCTGCCGGGCAATCCGTAAGGTGTAGCGGTAAATCCATTCCTTGCTGGCAATTGAGGCCAGGGCAACAACCAGCGCAACCGCACCGGGAGTCACCAGTTCACGCGGGGTTAGCAGACGCATCAGGCTGTCCCACACCAAAGCACCGGCAACGGCAATCAGCAGGGCCCCCAGGATCAGGGTTGCCAGGGTTTCGTAACGATCATGACCGTAAGGATGATCTTTGTCCGGCTGCTGACGCCCATAATGACTGGCCACCAGCACCAGAACATCGCTGAGCATATCAGACGCAGAGTGAATACCGTCGGCAATCAGGGCGTAAGAGTTGGCCCAGAAACCCACAACGACCTTGATCAAGGCATTGAGGGTATTAACAACCAGGCCCACCAGCGTAACCTTGCGCGCTGCTTGCGCTTGCTGGTCATGTATTTCAGAATCAATCACCATCATGGAGTTATCAAGCTGGGACAAAGCTGGTTTGACGATCGATCCTCGTCAGGGTGGCTGTAAGCAACCTGATGGCCAACGCCAGATCGTTCAGATCGAGGGTTTCTACCGGGGTGTGCATGTAGCGTAAAGGAATACCCAACAGCGCCGTAGCCACCCCGCCTCGAGAGAGCTGCATCACGTTGGCATCGGTGCCGGTAGCACGCGGCACCCCGATAATCTGCACCGGTATGTCTTCAGCTTTCGCCGTTTCAACCAGCAATCTGAACAGCATGGGATTGATATTGGCGCCACGGGCGATTACCGGGCCCTTGCCCAGTTCAACCCGACCAATGCCATTGTGCTCAACATCCGGACAATCAGTAGCATGGGTCACCTCAACCACAATGCCAATATCGGGGTTGACCCCATAGCTGCTGGTAGTACCCCCGCGCAGCCCGACCTCTTCCTGAACCGTCGAAACGCTATATAGATCGGCAGCCATGCCACCATTATTCTTCACCTGTTTGAGCACCTCGGTGACGATAAAAGCGCCCATTTTATCATCGAAGGCCCGGGCCGTAACCCGGCATCCCTGGAGCGATTGCAAACCCACGGAAAAAGTAACGGGATCACCGATAGAGATAAGCTTTTCCACTTCTTCGCGTGAGGTACAGCCGATGTCGATATATTGCTTTTTCAGATTAATGACGGTATCCCGGTCTTTACTGTCAATCAGATGGATGGCTTTTTTACCGATAACACCGGCAATATCGCCCTGGTCGGTATGGATCGCTACCCGCTGTCCCGGTGACAGGTGGGGATCAACCCCACCGATCGCACCAAAATAGATAAACCCCTTATCATCGACAAACTGGACCATAAAACCGATTTCATCGCAGTGACCGGCAAGCATGACTGTCGGGCCGCCAGATCCTTTGAGCAGGGCAATGAGATTGCCCATGATGTCGGTTTCAATGGTATCGGCTACAGGCTCAAGCTGCTGACGAATCAGCCGTTGGACCGGTTGTTCAAAACCGGAGGGGCTGGGGGTTTCAACCAGTTGCTTAAGAAAATCAAAATTATTAAAGGTGATCACGTTCTACCCCTTGGCGCGGGCAACCAGGGCCCTTGAGTTGGCTTGAGCCTGCAGAAACTGTTCTTCCGACATGGCCGCCCCCAGGGCAATCCGCCGCATCTGCTCGGAAGAAATCAAGTCACCGGGAGCGTGGGCATCATTATTGATGACCAGCTTGGCGCCGTACTTGTGTGCCAGTTTGGCAACATGACCATTAGTGAGGGAATGTCCTTTACGGGTAGTAATTTCCAGACAGACCCCCTTTTCTGCGGCCAGCTGAACCTCTTCAGGGGTAATGAGGCCCGGATGCGAGAGGATGTCGACACCTGCCTTGATGGCCGCCAGATTGGTTCCAGGCATGACCGGTTCGACAATTGTTTCGCCGTGCACAACCACCAGTTCGGCACCATGATCGCGAGCCAGCCTGGCGGCATCAGCAATAGCTGCAGGAGCCACATGGGTCAGCTCCACTCCGGCCAGAACCTGCATTCCGTTGGCCTCACCGAATTCATCAACCACATGGACAATATTGGCCAATAACCAGGCGATGTTGCTTTTATCGGCATGATCAGTAATGGCCATAGCGCGATAACCGGCAACGGCAGCACGCCGTACCAACTCAGCCGGCACCAGTTCACCATCGCTGAAAAATGTATGGGTATGAAGATCAATCATTAGCGTATTCCTGTCATCAGAAGTTATTCTGGTGTTCACCCAGATGGGAATTGCGCAGCACCTTGTTAATAGCTACAGGGACAATCTGACCGATCAGTTCTTGTGGTCCACTGAAGTTAACAATCCGATTCCAGACGCTGCGCCCGAAAAGCTGACCATCGCCCTGTTTACTCGCCCCCTCGACCAGCACCGGCAAGATTTTTCCTGTATCCTCCTGCCAGATTTCACCACTGATGCGCTGTTGTAATGTCAGCAGGCGATCAAATCGCTGCTGTTTCTGCCGCGCCGAGGCGTTATCCGGCATGGACGCTGCGGCTGTTTCCACCCTGGGCGAATATAAAAAGGTGAAGGCATCAGCATACCGGACCTGTGCAACCAGCTCGAGTGTACCCTCAAAGTCTTCTTCCGTCTCTCCGGGGAAACCGACAATGATATCGGTGGTCAGACGGATCTGCGGACACAGGGTTTTTAAACGTCGCACCTTGTCCAGATAATCAGCGGTATCATAGCCACGATTCATCAATGCCAAAATCCGGTCGGAACCACTTTGGACCGGCAGATGCACTTGCGGACAAAGGCTTTTTAAGCGGCCGAAGCAGTCAATCAGCTCAGTCGTAATGTCCTTGGGGTGAGAGGTTGCAAAGCGCAAACGCTCCAGACCGTGAATAGCATCTACCGCCTCTAACAGCCGGGGGAAAGACAACTCACCGTCATTTTTGCAACCGTAGGAATTGACGTTCTGCCCAAGCAGTGTCACCTCCTTGACCCCGGCAGCTACGAGGGCTTCAATTTCGCGGAGGATTTCAGCGCTGGGACGGCTGATCTCGCGCCCGCGAACATGGGGGACAATACAGTAGGAGCAGAAATTATCGCACCCCTGCATGATGGTGACAAAACGGCTAGTACTCTCGCTGGCCGAGCGCTCGGGGAACAGGTTCAAGCGCGTTTCCCGATCGAGAAAATCGGTTTCACTGGCACGTTGACGGGTCTGTTCAACCTGCTGGACCATCTCCGGCAAGCGGTGGATATTGTGGGTGCCGAAAACCAGGTCAAGGTAAGTGACCGTGTCAAGCATGCGCTGCCCTTCCTGTTGGGCAACACAGCCCCCGACCCCGATAATCAATTCCGGGCGCTTATCCTTGATCGGCTTGAAACGCCCAAGATGTCCGTAAACCTTACGTTCCGCCTTATCGCGTACCGAACAGGTGTTGAGCAGCACCAGATCCGCCAGATCGGGGGTGTCAACCGGTTGATAGCCAACCCCCTGCAATAGCGCAGTAATCTGCTCGGAGTCCACCACATTCATCTGACAACCAAATGTTTCCAGGTAAAAAGACTTCATATCGCCTTCATTGCTAATATTCTTTTTCAGCATCGACTTTCAAATAATCCCGTATCATAGTCACGAGGACTGGTCCGAGTCAAACCGGGGTCTTTTTTTCCAGAGAATTCGCAGCCGTTAGCGGCAAGGCGCGAAGGCAAGTCCTGGGTTCCTCCAGGCATTCAAGCACCAACCGCCGCGAGTCGGTAAATGTCAGTTCAATATCGGCCAGCTGATCTGTGTAGGGATGAAAGGCTATGGCATCCAGCAGTAGCCAGGGATAGCTGACAATCTGCTTTTTGCTTCCACTTTGGACCAGTAAACGCCGGTCACTGACGGCATAAAAAAGGGTTTCCCAATGCCGACGCAAATAGATCAAACGAAGGGGTCCAGCCACCAGTGCCGACAGGAACAGCGCAAGAAAAAAAATCAGGGCTAGTAAGTTAACGTCATGTTGCCGGCCTTGCCAGAAGAGCACCCACCCCAACAGTAGAACAATAAGTGCGACAAGCTGACTGCGCCAAAACCGAAACAGATAACAACGGGGTGCCGGGCGACCTTGCCAGAGCAAAACCTCGTCTTGTTCCAGAGACCACATGAGCATAGGAATCAGCGCGACAGCTGGCGCAGGCGCTCAGCGGCAGCACGTCCAAGGGCACTTTGCCTATCTACCTCGAGTAGATGACGATACAGATTGCGCGCCCTTACCACATTGCCTCGCCCTTCTTCTGTCTCCGCCAGCAGAAAAGTTCCCTGCAAGGTTGGAAACAAAGCCAGGGAGGCTTCCAGTTCTGCGGCCGCATCCGACCATTCGGAGCGCCGCAGATGGATGTATCCAAGGCCCAGGCGAGACTGATAATATTTCGCATCGGCAGCGACTGCCTGACGCAGATAGCGGCGGGCCGGGATCAGATCCTCACCACGCAGATAAGCCATCCCCAGCGCTGTCAGCAACAGACTTTGGGGCTGCTCTTGAATCGCCTGATGATATAGCTGCAGAGCACTTGTTTGCTCCCCGGCCGCCTCAGCAGAACGAGCCTGATCATAAAGTCGATAGGCAAGCCTCAACTGATCAGGACTTACCAGCTGGCGAACATCGGTGTTTGAGTGTAAACCTTTAGCTCCCCGATAATCGGGATAGGTTGCGGCAATATGATCACGTACCGCCTGCAGGCGCTGCGCAGACAACGGATATGGATAGACTGACCGGCCGCTGTCAATAGCTGGACGGTTAAGACGCTGCCACAGCTGGTTCAGCTCAAAAAAGCCGTTCAAAGAATAGCCACCACGCACCAGTGCGTCGATTGTTGCGATATCAACTCTATTGTCCTTCTCACTTCCATAGCCCCTGCGCAGGGCGACATCAGTCAATTCACGGGTCAACAATAGTCGTTGTGAATAAAGTTCGTCACCAGGTTGCACATCCTGCAAAAAAACTGCCCGCCCACGCACCATGGGCTTCATACTTTCAGCTACAAGACCAGACTGGGAATATCCGATTTCACGTGCCAACAGGGCAGCAAGTTGAGATTCAGACTCAAGATCCTGCAACAAGCCGCGGGTAACAACGACTACACCCCCCGGCAAGGTTAAAGAATATGCGTCGGAATGATTGGCAACCCTGACCCGTAGGTGCTGGCTGCTGGTGGCTGTCATCAAGCGCCGGACAACCTGATTGATAGCGTTTTCCAGAGCGATCTCGGGATAGTCCCCTCCCAGATATTGAATCAGCGTACCACTCAAGATCAGACCAAGCTCGACTTCCTGCTGTGGGGTGATGGGGGTATCATCCGTAACCTTCACGACAAGTGGCCGCGGGGCACATCCGCCCACAACATACAGGATCAAAACAATCGCTAAAAACTGAAAAAACCGCACCAACAGATACTCCTTCTACTCATGCCCGGATTGACATCAATCCTAAGTCTGATATTAAAACGGTTGCGTCGAAAGCAATCAGCAACTATAAGTTATCTCGTCGGCGAAAAACAACTTTTCCATCTTTTAAAAATAAGGAGTCGTCATGATTACCGACACCGCAGCGCAAGTCCTGCTAAGTATTGCGAGAACTGCGATTGAGCATGAAATCAATAAACAACCCTACAGCCCACCGCCGCGGGAAGAACAATCACTCAATGAACGTGCAGGATGCTTTGTCACCCTTATAAAGAACGGTCAACTACGTGGCTGTATCGGCAATTTTCAATCCCGCCTCCCTTTATATCAGGAAGTAGCGTTGATGGCCGTTGCTGCAGCAACCCAGGATCCGCGTTTCGCACCCCTGACCAAACCGGAACTGGACCTGATCAATATTGAAATCACCATCCTGTCGCCGCTGGAAAAAATCTCCGGTCCTGACGACATCACCATTGGTGAACATGGCATTTATCTTGAGTATGGCATCAACCGGGGTGTTTTGCTCCCTCAAGTTGCCACCGAACACCACTGGGACACATTGACTTTTTTGCGTCAGACCTGCAACAAAGCCGGATTGTCAGCAGACATGTGGCAGGCACCTGATGCCGAGGTTTATCGCTTCAGTGGCCTGATTATCGCTGAAGAAAAATAATCTGATATGGATTTTTTGGAGATGGAATGACTGAGGTTTCACTGGAACTTGTACCCCGGAGTGAATCTTCACTGCGAAAAGAGCTGGAACTGGTGCGCCGGCATCTCCCGCTGGTGCAAAAGATCAATATCCCTGACATCCTGCGCTTTGATATGCGCAGCTGGCAGGCGTGCGCCATTGCCGGAGAATATTTCCCTTACACCATCCCCCACTTACGCGCCATCGATTTTAATCCTGATGCGACCCTGCCGATCCTGGAACAGCTGCGCAACAGGAAAATTGAAGCGATACTGATTATCAACGGCGACCCGCCGCAGGAGATCAAGCACACTTACTATCGTACCAGCTCTCTGGAAATGATCCGGCGGCTCAAGCGTGAAGCCCCCGAGTTGACCATTTACGCCGGAATCGACCCCTATCGTAGCGGCATTAAGGATGAAATCGACTACATGCGAGCCAAACAGGACGCCGGCGCTGATGGTTTTTTCACCCAGCCGTTTTTTGATCTGCGCTTGATGGAGATCTACCAGGGATTCTTTCGCAATACTGTAGTTTACTGGGGAGTTTCACCCGTTCTTACCAACAGCAGTCGCAGTTACTGGGAAAACAAAAACCACGCCATATTCCCGCAGGACTTTGCACCGACCCTGGAATGGAATCGTGATTTTGCCCGCAAGGTCCTTGAATTTGCCCATCACCATGATGACAATGTTTACTTCATGCCGATCAAGACCGATATCGTCCAGTATCTGCAGGGCATTCTCTAAGGAAACAAGTTAAGAACTCTCGGGCGTATATTTAATCCAGAGGATCAAACTGATCCCGCTCAGCATAGCACAAAGGACACACCCATTCCGGTGGCAAATCAGCAAACTCAGTACCGGGAAGCACATTATTCAGGGCATCTCCTTGTTCGGGGTCATAAATATAACCACAGCAAGTGCATATATAACGCATTGTTTTTTTTTTCCATCCTTTTTAAATTCAGACATTAACCTGAACAAAAAAAAGACCCAAGTTGTAAGCTTGAGTCTGTTATTTTTTGGTGGGCGGTACTGGGATTGAACCAGTGACCCTTCGCGTGTGAGGCGAATGCTCTCCCGCTGAGCTAACCGCCCGAATGAAGGGATTTTATAGCAGCATCCTGTTGATCTGTCAATTGCTTGTTCTGGCGACCCCAGGAGGATTCGCCCACTACGTCACCGCCATCACGGCGGCTCCTGCGTCGGCTCCCCTGCGCTTACTGCCGCGGCCATCCATGGCCGCTCTTCTGACATTCAGTCAGCGTTCGCTACGCTTCGCATCCTCCTGTCGATTTGTTAATATAGATGGCGACCCCAGGAGGATTCGAACCTCCGGCCTACTCCTTAGGAGGGAGTCGCTCTATCCAGCTGAGCTATGGGGTCGTATGCAGGCTTATACATCAAACAGCCACTGGCGGCAACCCATCATCAGAATTTGAGAAGACTAAAAATCTTCCCTTCGGGCAACTTACTGCGGCCATTTAAAAATTCCAGTTCGGCCAGAAAAGCACATTCAACCAGTTCGGCTCCGGTGCGATCGAGAAGTTGAATTACTGCAGCCATGGTGCCGCCGGTGGCAAGCAGATCATCGGCAATGATAACCCTATCGCCTTTCTTGAAAGCGTCTTCATGGATTTCAAGAACATCACTGCCATATTCCAGATCGTAGGTTACCTGATGGGTTTTGTAGGGGAGTTTTCCCGATTTGCGTACCAGAGTGATGCCGGTACCAAGCTTATATGCCAGAGCCGCTCCAAGAATAAACCCCCGTGCTTCAATGCCGACAATTTGGTCAATTTTTTCGCCGACATAGCGGTGGGCAAGCAAATCAATCATGCGCTGATAACTTTTTGCATCGGCCAGCAAAGTGGTAACATCCTTAAAGATTATGCCTTTTTTAGGAAAATCGGGAATGTCCCGAATAATATTCTTTAAGTCATCCATCTACTTTTCTCCCATCAGCAACGGTTAGGGTTCAGACGATGTTAATTTCTGCTGTGCGGCTTTGCGCAGGGTCGCCAAACTTTTGGCCTCAATCTGGCGAATGCGCTCGCGGGTCACCCCGAAAAGCTGGCCGATCGTATCGAGGGTTTGTGGTTCGGAATCATCCAGACCGAAACGCATAATCAGGATCTCGCGTTCAGTCTCGGTTAAATCATCCATTAACTCAAGAACATGAACAAAAAGATCGACATCTTCAATGGTGCTGGCAGGATCAACGAGATTCTTGTCTTCGACGGTATCTATAAGACTGTAATCATTATTGTCCCCCATGGGATGCTCAATTGAATAGGTCTTTCTGAGCAATACCTGCATCTTTTCCACTTGAGCCTCACCGACGCCCATGGCAGCAGCAGTTTCTGCGGTGGAAGGATCTCGCTTAAGGGTCTGAACCAGTTCGCGATTCACTTTAACAAGCTTATTGATTTCATCAGCGACATGTACCGGCAGGCGAATGGTACGGCTCTGATTTACCAGAGCACGTTCAATCGACTGCCGAATCCACCAGGTAGCATAGGTAGAAAAACGGCACCCCTTGCTGACTTTAAACTTTTCAACGGCCTTAATCAGTCCCATGTTGCCTTCTTCAATGAGATCAAGAAAAGGCAGGCCACGATTCATATAACGCTTGGCAATTTTAACAACGAGGCGCAGATTTGACTCGATCATCCGTGCTCTGGCATGATCATCTCCATCAGCGATCAATTCGGCCAGTTCACGTTCCTGCTCAGCGTTTAACAACTGGCTTTTCTGAATATCCTTGAGATAGAGCTTAATGGCGTCAGCGGTTGATGGTTGATCGTCAGATTGGTATTCTTTTTCTTCTTCCTCATCAGCAGCATCCACTTCCAGCTGTTGGTTGTTTTCTTCACCGTCGGCCTCACCCTCAGGCAAGCCATCCAACTCTTCCGGCTGATCTTCTTCTGAATTGTATCTGCTCATCAATCATCTCCAAATACCTGGGTTTTTAATATGGTCAAAGTGATCACTAAGGGAGATACAATTGAGGATTTACCGGCACCTTTCCCGATCGAACCTCAAAATGCAAACGTGGCTCCCCCCCCGCAGGTGGCGTACCCGACAAGGCAATTTTGTCCCCCTGACTGACAAATACCCCCTGATCAACCAGAGTGCGCTGATTGAACCCGTAGACAGTAAAAAGCTGATTATCGTGCTGCAAAATCACCAGATGTCCGTATCCACTGACCCCATCACCGCTATAAATCACCCGCCCGGTTTCGGCAGCCAGCACAGATGTGCCGGGCTTTGCGGCAATTTCAATGCCCCGCCCAGCCCCCGCCTCGGCTGAAGAGCTAAACTGTCGTATAATTTGTCCCTTAAGCGGCCAGTTCAGTTTCTTTTGTGGCACGCTGGCGACTTTAGGGGGTGGTGATGGAGGCCTCTGAGTTGGACGAGGCACCGGAGCAGGAACAGGAGATGAGGCTGTGGGTGGTGGTGGTCGCAGTGGAGGGGTTGTGCGGGCCGTAGAGGAAGCTGGAGGCGACGTTACGACCGCCACACGACGACTTTGATCTGCTCCCGGAATAAACAACCTGGTACCGCTACGCAGTTGCGTCGGGTCAGATATATTGTTGATACGGGCGAGATAATCGCTATCAACCTCATAGGTCCGACTGATTCTGAAAAGGGTTTGGCCCGGTTCAACGGTATGATAGACCCCGCGATGACAGGCTGTCAAAAAAACCGCAACGGTCACAGCGATCAACAGAGCCAATAAGAAACGGGACAAAAGCACTATCACCTTCCTGCTATCAGCAATTAAAACAAGTCGTTTTCCGGGTCATCAGCCCTGGCCATCAACTGGACAGCCGGACGACAACAACAGCAAGCACAACAAGAATAAAAACAATAACGGTTAAAAGATTGAAGTACTTTTCTATCAGGGTGCGAGCCGACTGCCCCATATAATAGAACAGGGTAGCAACCAGATAAAAGCGTAAACCGCGGCCGATCAGGGATGCCAGCATAAATACCGGAAAATTGATGGCAAACACCCCGGCGGCAATGGTAAAGATTTTGTAAGGGATTGGAGTAAAACCGGCAGCAAAGATAACCCAGAAATCATATTCGCTGAACAGTTCTCCAACGCGAACAAAACCCTCTTCGGTAACCCCCGGCACATATGCATAAAAATAGCTGGCCAGAGTATCCCACAATCCCCAGCCTATGGCATAACCAAGGGCCGCCCCCAGCACCGAACCAACCGTGGCGATCAGGGCATAGCGGAACGACCTCTGTGGCATGGACAGGGCCAGAGCCATAATCAGAACATCGGGGGGAATCGGAAAAAAACTGGCTTCAGTGAAGGCGAGCAGCCCTAGCGCCAGTAGCGCGTAGCGGCTGTTGGCCCAGGTCAGTACCCAGTCGTAGAGGCGACGTACAGACTTCAACATAGCGAATTCATCATTAACAACCTATATCTCATCAGCCTCAGACCAACCAGCTACGCCGATCAGTGGAACAAAGCGACAGCCCATCAGCTCTTCACGTTTAAACTGATCTTGATCTAGACGGGTTATCCGTATCAGACTCTGCTGATTATACCCGCCTATCGGCATCACCAGCCGGCCTCCTGCAGTCAACTGGGCGAGATATTCCTGTGGTATATCAGGAGCACCGGCGGCAACCAGAATTCCATCGAAGGGAGCCTGATCTTTCCAACCGATGGTGCCGTCAGCGGTTTTGATATTAACGTTGCTGATGTGCAATTGATCAAGAACCTTGCGGGCGCGGGCGGCCAGGGCACTGATACGTTCAACGGAATAGACACGTTTAGCCAGCTTGGCGAGAATGGCGGTCTGATAACCTGAACCGGTGCCTATTTCAAGCACCCGCTCGTGCCCCTGCAACTCCAATGCGGCTGACATGGCAGCAACCATGTAGGGTTGGGAGATGGTCTGTTTATGGCCGATCGGCAGTGAGCCATCAGCATAAGCATGGCCTCGCAGGCCTTCATCAACAAAAAAATGGCGCGGCACCTTGTTCATCACATCAATCAGACGTGGATCCTCAATCCCGCGAGCAACAATCTGCTGCTCAAGCATTCGCCGCCGAGCGACGGTGTAGTCCACCATCACTTGCCTCCCTGATCGCACTGAAGCGACCAACTTTGCAGACTCTCACAAAAACTGTCACTGGTCAGATTGGCATAAAGGGGCGTTATCGAGATATACTTGCGCGATACGGCACAACAATCGGTACCCGGAATGTCCTCAAAACCAACGCTGGACCCACCGATCCAGTAATATTTCCGACCACGAGGATCTTCATTAACAATCACGGCCTTCCCATAGCGGCGTTTGCCCTGACGGGTTATTTCCACCCCGTGACAACCGCCGGAGGGAATATTGACATTCAGAAAAGTGTCAGGCGGCAATCCTTTTTCCACCACCTGCCTGGCAAGCTTGACGACAAATCGGGTGGCAACCTGCAAATCGGATTCTGAAAATATGCTGGTGTCCAGAGATATGGCGATGGCCGGTATCCCCATCAACGAAGCTTCCAGTGCCGCGCTGACGGTTCCTGAGTAGGTAATATCATCGCCCATATTACTACCACTGTTAATGCCGGAGACAACCAGATCAGGGCGCTGCATGATCAAGCCGTGAATTCCCAGATTGACACAGTCCGTCGGGGTTCCATCGACAGCAAAGATACCGGGTTCAATTTCTTGAGCACGCAGTGGATGTTCCAGGGTTAGGGCATGACCAACGGCACTGCGATTGCGATCCGGAGCAACAATCACAGCCTCGCCGAGAGTCGCCATGGCATCTGCCAGCGCTCGCAGGCCGGGAGAATATACGCCATCATCGTTGGTTACCAATATCAGCACGTCGTTACTTTTCGATAGATTTTTGGTTTTCTAACAGTGATTGGCGCAATGCCAACAGGTCAGACTTAACTTGTATCAACCGTTGCTGGGCGGAAGGAGAGGACTCTTCACGGGAAGAGGCAGGCAGGTCAAGACTGTTTTGATGGTCCAGCTGATTTCGCGCCCCGGCAATAGTAAAGCCCTGATGATAAAGAAGGTCTTTGATCAACAGGGCCGTTTCTACATCCTTACGGCGATAAAGTCGCTGGTTGGTACGACTTTTAACCGGTTTAAGGCAACCGAACTCTGTCTCCCAATAACGCAATACGTGGGTTTTGAGATCGAGGATATCAGCTACCTCACCAATTTTAAAAAACAGTTTGTCGGGTATATCAGCCACAGCTGCTCTTTATGTAGCTCAGGAAGCTTCGTTAATAGCAGCCTTGAGTACCTGACTCGGCTTGAATGTCAGAATTTTTCGTGCAGAGATTTCAATTTCGCCACCGGTCTGGGGATTGCGTCCTCGGCGGGAGGCTTTTTCTTTAACAACAAAATTGCCAAATCCGGCAATCTTGATTTTTTCACCGTCCTCGAGAGTTGATTTCATCAAATCAAAAACCATCTCGACAATTTCTGCAGATTCTTTTTTTGAGAACCCGGTGGTCAGATAAACATTCTCTATCAAATCTGCTTTTGTCATAAACCCTCCTGCCCTTTTCAAGTAAGTCTGGAATCAAGTATCTATTTGATTTCAATAGTTTTGTACCATAGAGACAAAGTTGCCGCAAGTGCTATCAGCGAATTTCAGCAGCCAATTTTTCACACAGGGTACTGATCATCCTGTCATGCGCCTTGCCAACCTCTTCTTCTGTGAGAGTCTTGTTCATGTCGCGATAACGAATACGAATCCCGATACTTTTTTTGCCTGGTGGTATGCCTTTGCCGCTGTAGAGATCAAACAAGTTCAGATCCTCAACGCTTCTGGCCTGATGCTGACGCAAAATTTCCAGCACCTGTTCGGCTCGGACATCCTCATCCACCAACAGCGCCGTATCACGACTGACATCAGGAAAGCGTGACAGGGGAGTAAAAGATCGCCGAGATACATAGTGGCCAAGCAATTCCTCGGCATCCAGATCAAGCAAATAAACCGGTTGATCAATATCAAAAGCTGACAATGTCCGTGGATGGACCTCGCCTAGAGACCCCAGAAGAACCCCATCCTCAGTTGTCAGGGCACAGGACTTGCCCGGATGTAAATAGGCTTGTACTGACGTTGCGGAAAATCTGACATGTTCCAGACCAAAAGCTGTCAAAACGCCCTCAACAACCCCTTTCAAATCATAAAAATCTACCAGAGCGCCACTCTGGGCCCAACCTTCCGGATCTCTTCGTCCCGTCATGACGGCAGCCAGGGATAAGCGTTCCCGGGTCTGGTTATCCTCACCCGACAAAAATACCGGACGCAATTCAAACAAACGCTGATCGGTACTGCGATAATTAAGATTTCTGGTAACGGTTTCCAGCAGGCTCGGCACCAGACTGGTACGCATCACCGCCTGTTCTTCTGAAAGAGGATTTAAAATCGGCACCTGACAGCGACGCACATCATCCTCCGGCAGCCCGATCCTCTCAACCGCCTGAGCAGAAATGAAAGAATAATTAATGGTTTCAGAAAACCCTGCAGCTACCAGCATATCGCGCAGTTTTTTCTGCAAGCGCTGATGGACAGACGGCACGCTTGCGTCAACTGCGCCAACAGGCATCGTCACCGGAATCTTATCGTAGCCATAAAGGCGCGCCACTTCTTCTATCAAATCAATCTCGCGCTCAAGATCCGGGCGAAAACTCGGGATGCTGACCTCAAACTGGTGAATGTCCCCCGCTTGTGTTGCCACGTGTAAACCGATGGATTCAAGGCATTGACTGACCGCGACAGGGTCCAGCGGCAGGTCAAGGGTGCGATGGATACTTGCCAGCGCCAACTTGACCTTTCGTGGTGAAAGCGGTTGTGGATAAATGTCAACAACACCGGCGAGAACATTGCCGCCCCCCAAATCTGCCATCAGTGCTGCGGCCCGGTCCAGGGCAACGGGAACCATATCAACATCTGCGCCGCGCTCAAAACGATGGGAGGATTCCGTATGCAGACCATGACGCTTACTCGTACGGCGCACCGTTAGCGGGTTAAAATAAGCCGCTTCAAGCAGGATCGTGTCCGTATCATCCTGAACCTCGGAATTGAGCCCACCCATCACCCCTGCCAGGGCGACGGCTTTATGACCATCACAGATCATCAAATCGTCAGCAGACAGTTGATGATCCTGTCCATCCAGGGTTGCGAATTTATCCCCCTCTTGTGCGCACTTAACGACGATACGTCCTTCTTCAACAAAGCGGAAATCAAAGGCATGAAGCGGGTGTCCCAACTCCATCATGACGTAGTTGGTGACATCAACAATATTGTTGATCGAACGCATACCAACAGCCTCAAGCCGTCGCACCATCCAGTCGGGTGAAGGGCCAATCTTTACCCCACGAATCATGCGCGCTGCATAACGTGGACAGGCTTGAGGGTTTTCAATATTAATACTGGCGTGTGACCCTATTGCGTCACTAGCCTCCGTCAGCTTGATCGTTGGGAGCTTTAACTGTTTACCGTATAGGGCGGCTACTTCTCGAGCAACCCCAATAACGCTAAGACAATCCGGACGGTTCGGGGTCAAGCCAATTTCAATCTGAAAGTCCCGCCACCCCATAACATCAAAAACCGGCTGACCAACCGGCAGTTGCTCCGGCAGAATCATAATCCCTTCAGACGCATCAGCCAGTCCCAGTTCTTTTTCAGAGCACAACATACCACAGGAAACCTGACCGCGAATCTTCGATTTTTTTATCTTGAAGTCTCCCGGCAAGACCGTACCCGGTTGCGCCAGAGCCACCAGATCCCCCACCCTATGATTGGTCGCACCACAGACCACCGCCACGATTTCGCTGCCGGTATTAACCTGACATAGCGTCAGACGATCGGCATCCGGATGGGGATCGACCTGATCAAGACGAGCAACGATCACCGATTCAAGACCGGCACCCAATTCTTTGATAGAATCGACCTCGAGACCGGCCATGGTCAGGCGATGACATAAGTCTTGTGGCGGCGCATCAACATCGACAAATTCTTTTAACCAGTTATAGGTAACGATCATAACTTATTGGTCCCTTGCGCTTAACTGAACTGCTTCAGGAAGCGTATATCGTTTTCAAAGAACAGGCGCAGATCACTGACCCCATACTTCAGCATGGCAATCCGCTCAAGACCCATACCGAAGGCAAATCCACTGTACTTTGTCGCGTCATAATTGACCGCTGCAAAAACTTCCGGATCGATCATTCCACAGCCAAGAATCTCAAGCCAGCCAGTACCACCACACACCCGACAGCCGCTACCACCACAGATAACACAGGCAATATCGACCTCGGCGCTGGGCTCAGTAAAGGGAAAGAAAGATGGTCGGAAACGCACCTGCAACCCGGCGCCAAAATATTCATTGAGAAAATGGGTCAAAATCCCCTTCAGATCGCCAAAGGTCACCCGCTGATCGACCAGAAATCCCTCAATCTGATGAAACATCGGGCTGTGGGTCAGGTCAGAATCGCGCCGATAGACGGTTCCGGGGGCGATAATGCGGATAGGAGGCGGCTGTTTCAACATGGTACGGATCTGTACCGGCGAGGTATGGGTTCTTAAAACCAGATCATCGTTGATGTAAAAGGTATCCTGCATATCCCTGGCGGGATGATCCTTGGGGATATTAAGAGCTTCAAAATTATAGAAATCTTTCTCAATCTCGGGGCCCTCCTCTACCGAAAAGCCCAGGCGGGAAAATATATCAACAATATCATCGGTGACCAGGGAAACCGGATGCAGACTGCCACTAGGGGCTTTACGCCCCGGCAGGGTTACATCGATGGTCTCACGCTTAAGGCGGGTGGAAATTTCGAGTTCGTCAAGATGTGCCTGGCGCTGTGCATACGCCTGTTCAAAGGCATCCTTGAAGGTATTAACCAGACTGCCAATCGCCGGACGTTCCTCGGCAGAGAGATCACGCATCCCTTTCATGATATCGGTCAGACTCCCTTTTTTACCGAGAATCTGAACCCTGATCGCCTGAAGGTCTTTTAGTGATGCAGCAGCTTGCAAAGCCGCTAAAGATTCGTGCTGAAGTTGCTGTATACGTTGTATCATGGTGTCGTCCGTATCTCGAGCTACCGGGTACCCGTGGTTTGTGACTGATTTTTACTTCAACAGGGAAAAAATGAGAAAATACAATTTAGAAAAAAAAAGGGAGACAGAGCCTGGCACTCGGTCTCCCGGAAATGAACAGCGATTTTTTTTTACTGCAGACGTGCTTTGGCCGTTTCAGCAATAACGCTGAACGCTGCGGGATCATTCACCGCTAGATCAGCCATGATTTTGCGATCCAGAGCAATTTCGGCCTGCTTCAAGCCGTGAATCAAACGACTGTAAGACACACCATTTTCACGCGCAGCCGCATTGATACGGGCAATCCACAGGGCACGAAAATCGCGCTTTTTTACCCGACGATCACGAAACGCATAATTCAGGGCACGATCCACCGCCTCGGTGGCTGAGCGAAACAATTTACTCCGGGCACCACGGTACCCTTTTGCCAGCTTAAGAATCTTGTTACGACGACGTCTGGCTTTAAACCCTCTTTTTACTCTTGCCATCTCACTTGCTCCTTCATTTTAATGGTGGTTTCGGCATCTGCCGCGGCCGGATCTGCAGGGGGAGATTGTCCCCACAGTTCACGACCATAACTGCCGGGGGCAGTTATTTTTTTCTAAACGCTACAGATAGGGAATCAGCTGACCGATATTTCTCTCATCGGATTTATTAACTGTCGTGCCCTGGCGCAGGTTACGCTTACGCTTGGTTGTTTTTGAGGTCAGGATATGGCTGGTATAGGCCTTGTTACGACGAATCTTGCCGGTACCGGTCTTACGGAAACGCTTGGCGGCACCGCGGTTAGTTTTAATCTTTGGCATGGTTCTCTCCTGTTACCGATGTGACTGTAGACAGTCTCAGACTATTTTTTAATGGGACCGATCATCATGGTCATGAATCGACCCATCTTGCTTGGCTGGGCTTCGACCTGACCGATATCTTTTAACGCTTCAACAGCTTTATTGAGTTGCATCATTCCTTGCTCAGGGTGGGCATTTTCGCGTCCGCGAAACATGATGGTCAATTTGACCTTATTCCCTTCTTCAAGGAAGCGCCGGGCATGCTTTATTTTAAACAGGAAATCATGCTCGTCGGTTTTGGGGCGCATTTTAACTTCTTTAATTTCAAACTTGACCTGCTTTTTCTTCGCTTCCGATGAACGTTTGGCCTGCTGATATTTATACTTGCCATAATCCATGATCCGGCACACCGGTGGCTCTGCCTGAGGTGAAACTTCAACCAGATCCAGACCCTGCTCCCGCGCCAACTCCAACGCCCGGTCAATATCAAGAACTCCTAACTGGCCGCCTTCATCATCAATAACACGCACCTGGCGTGCCCTGATGTCTTCGTTGATGTTCGCTTCTTTGGCTATGACATGTCTCCTATTCTTGGCAACTAACGCATTTACACACACACAAAAGACCCACGACGGGTCTTTTGTGCAACGCTAACTTATTTATATGATGCTGCTTCTGCCGCAACAAATGCAGCGAAATCCGCAACACCTGATGAATCCATGGTGCTGCCATCACGGAAACGCGGAGCAACAGTATGATCTTCCATTTCCCGATCGCCGATAACCAGCATGTAGGGAATCTTTGCCACCTGTGCTTCTCGGATTTTAAAGCCTAACTTCTCGTTACGCAGGTCAAGCTCAACCCGCACGCCGGCAGCACGTAACTGCTCAAATACTTGTTGAGCGTACTCTGCCTGACGATCCGTCACATTCAGCACGATGGCTTGTACCGGAGACAACCAGAGAGGAAAACTGCCGGCATAATGTTCAATGAGAACACCGATGAACCGCTCGATAGAACCCACAATCACTCGATGCAACATGACCGGACGGTGTTTTTCACCATCCTGTCCCGTGTAGGTCAGATCAAATCGTTCCGGCAGGGTAAAATCGCACTGGATTGTAGCACACTGCCACTCCCTGTCAAGCGCGTCCTTCAGCTTTACATCAATCTTTGGCCCGTAAAAAGCACCATCACCCTCATTCACCTCATAGGGTTCACCGACATCATCCAGAGCACTTCTTAAAGCACCGGTTGCCAGTTCCCAGTCCGCCTCACTGCCGATCGACTTTTCCGGCCGGGTTGACAGTTCCATGGTGTAATCAAAACCAAAAATACCGGCAACATCACGGACAAAAGACATGACACCCTTGACTTCAGCGTCAATCTGATCGGGACGACAGATGATATGGGCATCATCCTGAGTAAAACCGCGGACGCGCAACAGGCCGTGTAATACGCCCGATTTTTCGTGACGATGGACAGTCCCCAGCTCGAAATAACGAATCGGGAGGTTACGATAAGAGCGTGGTTTTGATTTGTAGATGAGCATATGCGCCAAACAGTTCATCGGCTTGATACCGTAACCCTGTTCGTCAACCTCGGTGAAATACATGTTTTCCCGATAGTTGTCATAGTGGCCGGACGTTTTCCACAACTCGGTTTTAAGTAACTGCGGACCGACAACGATATCGTAACCGCGCTTAAGGTGCTCCTTACGCTCAAAATCCTCAATCAGTGTTCGTAACAGTGCCCCCTTGGGATGCCAGAGAACCATCCCTGCACCAATCTCATCACTGAAAGAGAACAGATCAAGCTCACGCCCAAGTTTACGATGATCACGCTTACGTGCTTCTTCAAGCCGCTCCAGATGTTTTTTCAGATCCTTTTTATTCAGAAAGGCCGTCGCATAAATGCGCTGCAACATCGCCTTCTTTTCGTCACCGCGCCAATAGGCCCCAGCCAGGCTGGTCAATTTGAAGGCCTTAAAAACTCCGGTACGCGGCACGTGTGGCCCGCGACACAGATCGATAAAATGGCCCTGCTGATACAATGACAGGGTGTCCTGCTCAAGATCTTCAATCAGTTCGACCTTGTAGCTCTCGCCCATGGAGCGGAACATGGCGATCGCCTCGTCACGGCTCATCACCTTACGTTCAACCGGCATGTCGGCTCTGGCCAGTTCTTCCATCTTGGCTTCAATGATGGGGAAATCTTCAGGAACAAACTTTTTGGTTTCGCTGTAAAAATCGTAGTAAAAACCGTCCTTGATCGCCGGTCCGATAGTCACCTGGACCTCGTTGCCATACAGTTCCTTGACTGCTTGCGCCATCAGGTGCGCGCAGGAGTGACGAATCATCTCAAGGGCTTCCGGAGAGTTCAGGGTGATGAGCAGTAATTTTCCGGATTCTTCCAGGGCGCGGGTGGTATCGATCAGCACATCATTAAAACGCGCTGCGAGGGTCTGGCGCGCAAGCCCTTCACTAATTGACTGGGCAACATCGTAAGGAGTCACGCCGGCGTCAAATTCCTTGGTCGATCCGTCTGGAAGTTCTATCTGTATACTGGCCATCAATTTATCTCCAAAACAAAAAAGGCATCGATTAGATGCCTTGACTCGGTTGGAATTGTCTCGCTGCAGTCGCTGGTAGGCACGGGCGGGATTGAACCGCCGACCCCTACCGTGTCAAGGTAGTGCTCTCCCACTGAGCTACGTGCCTGCAACAACCGAGGCGTCCTTTTAACAAATCACAACAGAAAAAGTCAAGCGCTTTCCTGATGCTTTCGCAAAAAAGCATCAGGTTGGATGGCTAAGCAAAAAGCGCCAAATGCAAGGCGCGCCATTGTTGAGCAATGAGGCGTACTTACGTACGTCGAAGCAGTGAGTCAATTGCAGCAACGCAGCAGTTGGTGAGTTTTTGCGACGCCATCTTTTATTTCCTATAAAACTCCCGATACCAGGCAACAAAACGCTCTACCCCAACCTCGATGGGGGTTGCCGGTTTGAAGCCGACATCGGCGATTAAAGCATCAACATCAGCATAGGTCGCCGGCACATCACCAGGCTGGAGCGGGAGCATGTTTTTTTGCGCTGAGACTCCCAGTTTTTTCTCCAGCACCTCGATCAGATACATCAGCTCCACCGGGTTGTTATTGCCGATATTGTAAAGCCGGTATGGGGCCGCACTGGTTCCCGGATCGGGCGTCGCTCCATCCCATTGCGGATTGGAGGTGGCGGTATGGTCAAGGGTACGCACGACCCCTTCGACAATATCATCAATATAGGTGAAATCACGACGCATCTTACCGTAGTTAAAAACATCAATCGGTTCACCGGCCAAAAGCGCCCGGGCGAACAGAAAAAGCGCCATATCGGGTCTGCCCCAAGGGCCATAGACGGTAAAAAAGCGCAGGCCTGTGGTCGGCAAGTCGTAGAGATGACTGTAAGTATGGGCCATCAGCTCATTGGCTTTTTTACTGGCCGCGTAGAGAGACAAAGGGTGGTCAACGTTGTCATGCACGGAAAAAGGCATGCTGGTGTTGGCGCCATAGACAGACGAGGACGAGGCGTAGACCAGATGTTCCACGCTGGCGTGACGGCACCCCTCAAGAATATTCATAAACCCTTGAAGATTACTGTCTATATAGGCGTGTGGGTTGATCAGGGAATAACGCACACCGGCCTGTGCTGCAAGATTAACAACGCGATCAAAACCCTCTGCTCGAAACAGATCGGCAATACCTTCGCGGTCGGCCAGGTCCATTCTGACCATGCGGAAGTTTGGCTGATGCTCAATCTGCGCCAGACGGGCATACTTGAGACTGACATCATAATAGTCGTTGAGGTTGTCCAGCCCAACCACCTCATCGCCACGTTCAACCAGTCTTTGACTCAAGTGGAAACCAATAAAACCGGCAGCACCGGTCACCAGTATTTTCATGTTCAACTCCGTTCAATTAAAAAACGGGAGGGGGCATCACCCCCACCCGTCAGCGTTGCGTGAGTGGCCGGATAATCAGTTGTATAGACTTACTTGTCTCCAACCGTTAGTTGATCACGAAATTTTGCCAGGGTTTTCTCTCCAACCCCTTTGACGTTCGTCAGCTCATCAATGCTGTTGAATTTGTTCTCTTGCCGATAATCAACAATCTTTTGTGCCGTAGCTGGACCGACACCATTTAATTGGGTTAATTCTTCTATACTAGCCGTATTGATATTGATTTTTTCCAGACTGAACGCCGGCTGCCCAAAAACACACAAAGTGAATAAAACCAGACAAACAACAAAAAACCTTTTGACGTTGACCATGATAGCTCTCCTGAATTGAAAATATGATTGGCCATTACAGGTAGGCCCCCCTCCGCAACGGAAGAACGTTAGCATTTTTGACTAATACATGGAATGTTTTTTTTCGCTGATAACAACTTACTGCAGTTGCTGGCGTCTCAAGTGCTTTTTTACCTTGCGATAGCGCCCGTAAGACCACAGATATTGTGCCGGCAACAGCTGCACACAGTCTTCAATCTGCCGATTCAGGGCCGTAGCAGCCTCCAGCTCATTGGCGGCATCGAGGCCCTCCCCCGCTGCAAGCACATGAATCTTGAAGCCCGTACCTCCCGGCAGGCGTTCAGCAAAGGTGAAGAAAACCGGCGCGCCGGTTTTCTGGATCAGTCTGGATATCAGGGTTATGGTGTTGGCCGGGTGGTTGAAAAATGGTACTAACACCCCCCCTCTTTTACCCGGATCCTGGTCGGGAAGGATCCCCACTGCCTCATTGTTCTTCATTGCCTTAAATAGAGCCTTGATGCCGCTGACATCTGTCGGTACCAGCCTGGCTCCTTCACGTTCACGCACTTCTCGCATGAAATCGTCCATCGACCTGACCCGCGGCGGACGATAAAGACTGGTAATAGGAAAATGGAGGGACCAATACCAGCCCATCAGCTCCCAGGCCCCGAGGTGCGGAGACAGAACAACGACCCCCTTGCCCCGCGACAGAGCCTGCTTGATCATATCGACACCACTCTCTTCTCTTACCAGAGGAAGCAATTTTTCACGCGGCCAGCACCAGAGCGGACCTAACTCACAGAACCCCTTTCCCAACTCAATCAGGCTGTCTTTGACCAGTCGCCGGCGTTCATCAGTAGCGTAAACGGGATAAGCGACCTTGATATTTTCCGTGCTGATTTGCTTAAGAGAGTTGGGTATTAACCACAAACAGCAGCCAATAACGACGCCAAATCGATGGGTCCAGCCAAGGGTAAAGCAGGAGAGCAAGTGAATAACTGACCGAAACAAAAGTCCGACCAGCGGGTGATTTTTACCTTTTTTTTTCATCGTTATTTTTCACAAGGCAAAGCAAGTCGACGCATTAACCACTAACCGGAGCTGGCAAGAATACTGTTAACGGCCTGACCAAGATCTTTATACACATCGATGTTGTGAGCCAGGGCAAAATTGCGATGATCTTCACCGTAACCCGTTGTCACCAAATAGGGGCGGCAACCGGCGGCAATACCAGCAATCAGATCAGCGTCCTTGTCCCCCACCATAAAAGAAGCAGAAAGATCAATGTTTAAATCTGCCGCAGCCCTTAGTAACATTCCAGGCTTCCCTTTGCGACAATCACAATCGATACGATAGGCATCCAGACCCTTGTCCGGATGATGGGGACATAGATAAAATGCATCGATATGGGCGTCGTACGCCGCCAGACGCTGTTGCATCACCTGATGGAGTTGGTTAACATCTTCCACACTGAAATAAGCTCGCGCCACTCCCGATTGATTGGTAACGACAACCACCAGAAAACCGGCCCTGTTCAACTGGGCAATGGCATGACCTACACCAGCGATCAACTCCAGATCCTCCGGGCGGTGCAGATACTCTTTCTCAACATTGATAGTGCCATCGCGGTCAAGGAAGACCGCAGGACGCCTGGAATCATTCATCGCGGTATTGCTCAAGAATTTTTTCGATGATGTTGGTTGTCGATTTACCGTCAACAAAGGGGACAACCTCAACGCGACCGCCGTAGCTTTCGACCAGTTCCTTACCGACAATAGTATCAGGCGAGTAATCTCCGCCCTTGACGAGAATGTCGGGGCGTAACACTTGAATCAGATCCAGCGGGGTATCTTCATTGAAAACAACGACATAATCGATACACTTGAGCGCCGCCAGCAGATGTGCGCGCTCATCTTCGCTGATCAGTGGACGCTTCGGTCCCTTCAGTCGCCGGATCGATTCATCGGAGTTAAGCCCTAAAATCAGTAGATCTCCAAGATTTCGAGCTTTTTGCAGATATTTGACATGGCCGACATGGAGCAGATCGAAACAACCGTTGGTAAAGACAATTTGTCTGCCCAACTGGCGCTCGCGCTTGAGCAGCACTGCCAGAATATCAGGATGTTTAATTTTGGCATCACCATCACTCATCTGCCGACCGGCGACATCGATAAGTTCTTCACCGCTGACCGTTGAGGTCCCCACCTTGCCAACCACGATCCCTGCGGCCAGATTGGCAACGTGGGCAGCATCAGCAATCGGCAAACCGGCACCCAATCCCAGCCCTAGCAGCGCGAGCACCGTGTCGCCGGCACCGGAGACATCAAACACCTCGCGCGCTTCAGTGGGCAGGTGGGCCTCATCACCATCACGGAAGAACAGGCTCATCCCCTCTTCGCTACGGGTCAGAACCAACGCGTCAAGATGTAGATCGGTACGCAACAACCGCCCGGCACGCAGCAAGCTCTGTTCATCGGTAATAGCAATACCTGAGGCAATCTGAGCCTCTTTACGATTCGGAGTTAACAGGGTCGCACCCCGGTACTTGTCGTAGTTATCTC
>JAWOFG010000234.1:0-5105 GCA_046482365.1 Pelovirga sp.
CCTTAGTGCTGTTGCGATGGCCGCACGCGGATAGGGAAATTCAAGCAACTGTGCTGACCGCTCTATCCGCTCCAGGTGCTGATCGAGGAGCAGGATCTGCTGCTGCCGCGCCTTGATCGTCTCAAAAAGGCTGTCGCCGTAGAGAAATGCACCATCATTGACAGCCACCCGGGCATCTTCCTGCGGGATAAATTGTCCGTTAAGGCAGACCAGCATCGTTCATCTCTCCAGGCTGTGGAGCAGGGCAGATAGGGCTTTGCCTTTGTGCAGACACTCCTGCCATTCCAGTTCGGGCACCGAGTCAGCGACAATCCCGGCGCCGGTCTGATAACTCAGGTGGCTACCAATGCGCTGAAAGCCGCGGATCAGGATGTTCAGATCCATGCTGCCGCAGGCGCTGATGTAGCCGGCGCTGCCGGTATAGCTGCCGCGTCCCACCGGTTCAAGTTCATCAATGATCTCCATACAGCGTTTTTTTGGTACACCGGTGATGGTGCCGCCGGGAAAGGTTGCTGTGAGCAGATCAATGGGAGTGCAGTCGGGTCGCAAGGTGCCCCTGACATTGGAGACAATGTGGGTGACATGGGAGTAGCGCTCGAGCACCATCAGTTCATCTACCTCCACTGTACCGCTCTGACAGACCTTGCCCAGATCGTTACGTTCCAGATCAAGCAGCATGATGTGTTCTGCCCGCTCCTTGGGATGGCCGAGAAGCTCTGTGCCGAGCTGATGATCTTCCGGTGGAGTAAAACCACGTGGGCGGGTGCCGGCGATAGGACGGGTCTGGGCGTTGCCATCGCGCAGCGATACCAGTCGTTCCGGTGAGCTGGAAATAATTTCAAGTCCGCCAAGCTTGAGCAGGCAGGCAAAGGGCGCCGGGTTGATCTGCCGGAGGCGCCGGTAGAGTTCGCCGGCAGATCCGTCCACGACTGCATCAAAACGGCAGGAGAGGTTGACCTGGTAAATATCACCGGCGGCGATGTATTCCCTGGCGCGCTTAACTATGGCAATAAACTCCTGTTCAGACAGGACCGACCCTGGTTCCTGACGCAGAAACAAAGGCGCTTCCGGTGGCGGACTGACCTGGGAAAGCAGCACCTGCTCCTGCCAGGGTTGCAGGTCGACACTGTCATCAAGGGTGGCCAGGGTCATCAGCTGCTGGTGATGGTCGTAAACGGCGGTCACATCAACCCAGTTCAAGTACAGATCGGCCAGGGGCAGATCCCGGGTTGCCTGATAGGGCAAGTCTTCAATCTGTCGGGCCAGATCATAGCCGAAAAACCCGAAAAAACCACCGGGGAAGGGGGTTTGCGCAGAGTGTGGGCAGCGGCGTTCGGCCAGTATCCGTGCCAGGGTTTCCATGGGTTGATCTGAGCTTCTTTGGCTCCCATCCGGATGCTGCCAGTGCAGTTGATTATTGACCAGAGTATACAGCTCTTGCCAGCGCAGGGGGACGATGGAATAACGCCCGGTCTTTGGCAGGGTGTTGAGAGATTCGAGCAGGCCGGGGCCGCCCGGCGCACAGCTCAGGTAGAATGCCAGGGGATCGAAGGATATAAGGGGAAAACTTAAGGTTTTCATGGCCGACAGAATCCGCGAGTTAAAAATAAAGTATCTGTTCAGCTCCGGGCCTTTGAATCCTATGTCAAGGGACGCGATTGTTTCCTGTTGGGTCATCCATGACCGCTTTTTGTCGCCGTCCATGGCGACAAAAACCCTTGCCACAGGATCCCCGACCCTGCGCGAAGGACAGCAGCTGAATAATTACAAAATAAAAAACAAAAAGGGATCAGCGTGAAAGCTGACCCCTTTTACTTTTAATGGTGGAGCTACGCGGGATCGAACCGCGGACCTTTTGACTGCCAGTCAAACGCTCTCCCAACTGAGCTACAGCCCCATTTGAAGTGAGCGAGTTATAACAAACGCCTGCCTGACCTGTCAACAGGAAAAAACCGAATTGTCTGTGCCCTGTGTCTCTTGTAGTCTAGCCATCCGGCAAAGGTCGTGCTAGACTCCGGGCGCTGAAAAATACGCAGTATAATGGCTGATATTCACGACAATGATGGAATGTATTATCAACAAAGGAATGCGTATGAGCGAACAAAAAAATCTGCTGCGCAATCTGCCGGCGGTTGATCGGGTCTTGCGTGAAGCCGTGTTGCAGGCTCTGCTGGAACAGCTGTCGACAGGTATTGTGACAGAGACCGTGCAGAACCAGATCAATTATCTGCGCCGTCAACTGGTCAGTGACGGTGTCTCGAAAGTTTCCGGCACAGATTTGGAGCCTGCCGCCATCGCTCAGGTTGCAGCGACCTATTGCCGTGATCTGCTCAAGCCTTCTCTGCGTAAAGTCATTAATGCTACCGGAACCCTGCTGCATACCAACCTTGGACGGGCACCTCTGGCACCTCAGGCCTTGCGGGCGATTCATGATGTCGCCGGCGGCTATTCCACCCTCGAAATGGACATGAGCAATGGCAAGCGCGGTGAGCGTTACAGCCATGTTGAGGATTTGCTGTGTCGTTTGACCGGCGCTGAAGCGGCTTTGGTGGTGAACAATAATGCCGGGGCGGTGTTGCTGGCATTAACGGCCCTTGGGCGGGGCCGGGAAGCGATTGTCTCCCGTGGCGAGCTGGTGGAAATTGGTGGCGCCTTCCGCATCCCCGAGGTGATGGAGGCTGGTGGAGTGCTGTTACGCGAAGTCGGCAGTACCAACCGTACCCATCGACGTGATTATGTTCAGGCTGTCAGTGAACAGACCGCGATTCTGCTCAAGGTTCATACCAGCAATTACCGGATTGTCGGTTTTCATGGCGAGGTCACTTCAGCCGAACTGGTAGAGCTAGGTCGTGAACATCAGTTGATTGTTATGGAGGATCTCGGCAGCGGCCTGCTCACCGATTTAAGTTCCTATGGCCTGGCCGCTGAGCCTACCGTTGGTGAAGTTGTCCACTCCGGGGTGGATGTGGTGACCTTCAGCGGTGACAAGCTGCTGGGCGGCCCCCAGGCTGGTCTGATTGTTGGACGCAAGGATCTCATCCGCAAGATTGCCAAACATCCGCTGGCGCGGGCCTTACGTATCGATAAATTGACCCTGGCAGCTCTTGAAGCGACCTTGCGCCTTTATCTGCAGCCGCGTCAGGCCGCTAGCAAGGTTCCCGTGTTAGCCATGTTTGCTGCCGAGTCGCTACAACAAAAAGGACGTTGTGAAACTCTACGGCAACGTTTGCTGGAAGAGCAGGCGGCAGCAGAAGTTACCCTGATTGAAGATGTAGCGCGCGTTGGTGGTGGGGCGATGCCCCTGACGGAACTGACTGATTGGGCTGTTGCCATCAGACCGTACCATATCAGTGTTGCCGAACTGGCGGCACGTTTGCGCAACTACACGCCGGCACTGATTGCCCGGCTTCGTGATGATGCTTTGCTGGTGAACCTGCGGGCGGTGTTTGCCGCAGAAGATTGTCTGCTGGCCCAGTTACTGGTGGCGGCGTTGGCGGGTGATGAGTCGTGCTGAACCATCAGGGACATTACATCATCGGTACGGCCGGCCATGTTGATCATGGTAAGACGGCGCTGATCAGGGCCTTGACCGGGGTTGAGACCGATCGTCTGAGCGAGGAAAAAAAACGGGGAATTTCCATCGAACTGGGATTTGCCCGTCTCGATCTCGGTCATGGTCAGATTGCCGGGGTCGTCGATGTTCCCGGTCATGAAAAATTCATCCCCCAGATGCTCAGTGGGATCGCCGGTATCGATCTGGTTCTGCTGGTGGTTGACGCTAACGAAGGGGTGATGCAACAGACCCGTGAGCATCTGCAGATCATGGAACTGCTGAAACTGCAGAATGGCATCCTGGTGATCTCCAAATGCGATCTGGTGGAACCTGACTGGCTTGATATTGTTGAAGAAGAGATTCGTGAGCAGGTGGCTGGCACCTTTTTGGCAAAAGCTCCCTGTTGTCGCGTTTCGGCCCTGGCCGGAGAGGGGCTGGACGATCTGCTGGAAACCATCCGTCAGCAATTGCGCCGGGTTGAGCCGCGCGATAACAGCGGTGCCGTGCGTTTGCCGGTGGACCGTTGTTTCAGTATCAGTGGTTTTGGTACGGTCGTAACCGGCACCCTGAATAGTGGCACCATTTCAACCGGTGACAGCCTTGAAATTCTGCCGGCCGGAGTTACCGCGCGGGTGCGCGAAGCCCAGGTGCATGACCAACAGGTCAGCCAGGTGTTTGCCGGCCAGCGGGTGGCGTTGAATCTGGCCGGGATCAACCGCGAACAGGTGCCGCGCGGGTCTGTGCTGGGTACTCCGGGCTTGTTTCGCGCGACCCAGCGCATCGATGTCCAGCTGCAATTGTTGCCTGAGGTCCCGTGGCCACTGAAATTTCGTGACCAGGTTCACTTTCATCTGGGCACCGGTCGTAGTGTTGCCCGGGTGGTGCTGCTGGACCGGGAAAAGATGGATGGTGGCGAGCAGGCCCTGGTCCAGTTGACCCTCGATCAGCCGGTCCTGGCGCATCGGGGTGACCGCTTTATTATCCGCTCCTATTCCCCCATGTACACCATCGGCGGCGGTGTCGTCGTTGATGCTGAACCGCAGAAGCACAAACGTTTCCGTCCGGGGGTCACCCAGCGTCTGCAGGAATTGTTATCCGGGGACCTGGGTTTTTGGCTGCAGAAACTCGATGAACTGCAAGTGGCGCGCCTTAAGGAGCTGGAAAAACAAACCGGCACCGGTCGTGAACAATTGCTGGCGGGCTTGGAAACATTGCGCGAGCAGGGGCGGGCAGAACTGCTGGCTGAACAGTGGGTGAGCAGTGAGCGTCTGCGCAGCTGGAAACAGCAACTGCCGGACATCGTCAGTCATTATCACAGTCAACATCCCTTGCGCCATGGCATGCCACGAGCCACTCTGCAGGCACAGATTTCAGCCAAACTGGCCCCCAAGGGTTTTGAGGTGTTGCTGCAATGGGCCTTCGATGAGGGGTTACTGGAACCGCGTCGTGAACTGATTGCCACTCCCGGCTGGCAGCCGCAGCTGCAGCCGGCGCAAGAGCAGATTATCGCGCGCATTGAAGCCCATTTTCGCTCTGCGGGATTTGACGTTAA
>JAWOFG010000082.1:0-7674 GCA_046482365.1 Pelovirga sp.
TGGATAATGGTTTCCGTGTCGGAGGTTGTGGAAAAAATCGAACCGCTTTTTTCCAGGGCGTTGCGCACCTCCTGGGCATTGACCAGATTACCGTTATGCGCTACGGCGATACTGCCGCGTGAGTAGTCCACCACGATCGGTTGAACATTTTTCATGTCGTTACCACCGGCGGTTGAATAACGCACATGACCGATGGCGGAGCTCCCCGGCAGACGCTCAAAAATATCATCGCGGCGAAAAACATCGGCAACCAATCCCATGCCCAGATGTGATTTTAAGTTCAGCCCATCTGAGGCGACAATGCCACAACCCTCCTGCCCCCGATGTTGCAAGGCATAAAGTCCGAGATAGGTCAGATTGGCAGCTTCCGGATGACCAAAAATGCCGAAAACACCACATTCATCATGAAATTTGTCAAACATAGGACAGCTTATAACTCCCTTGCTGGGTTCACCATATTAGAGAAGATCGGGTATCTGTTCAGCACAGGATCCCCGACCCAGCGCTAGGACAGTGTTTAATAGTTACAGGTCGGTAGTAATGAAGTCCACCGCATTTTGATACAATCCGAGTCCCATTCCCTCTTCCGGCAAATCTTCACGGGTCCAGCGCGGATGATGGGTACGGTGGAGATAGGCCTCAGGGTGTGGCATCAGACCGAAGATTCTTCCCGACGGATCGCAAATCCCGGCGATCGCAGCGACACTACCGTTCGGGTTGTCAGGATAATCCAGCGTTGGCTGACCTGTGACATCAGCATAACGCAGAACGATCAGGTTCTCTTGTTCAAGCCGCGTCAGGGTGGCCGGCGCGTCGGTAACAAACTTTCCTTCACCGTGGCGTACCGGCAGGTAGATATCAGCCATCCCCCTAGTATACACACAAGGGGAGTTGCTGTTGACTTGCAAATTACACCAGCGATTTTCAAAACGTCCGCGATCATTGAAGGTCAGGGTGCAGTTTTGGCGAAAATCGCCATCAAACAAGGGTAACAGTCCCATTTTAACCAGCAGCTGAAAACCGTTACAAACTCCCATCACCAGCTTGCCGGCAGCGACAAAACGCCGCAGATCATCGGCCAGCGAGTCCTGTCGACCGGCCACCCGGGCATGGGCCAGACGATTGGCGCCGGCCTTGGCACTACCTAAGTCATCGCCATCAAGAAAGCCGCCGGCGAGGTTGAGAAAATGATAATCATCAAGCCCGACACGACCGGCCAATAATTCCGAGATATGAACGATATCGGTATCCGCGCCGGCCAAACGACAGGCATGAGCAACTTCCCGTTCACAGTTGGTGCCATTGCCGGATATAACAATTGCCTTGACCCTTGCAACCATATCACATCTCCTTCAAGGGCGCCTGCCAGGCACTCTTCAAACGATCCAGCGGTGCCTGAACCAGAACATTGTCGGCACCGGCACAAACCTTCAGTTCGGGGGTTTCAACCACCTTGCCGATCAGGGCAACACTTTGTCCCTGGAACAGCTCTTCAAATTTCTCTTGATATTGGGGGTTAACCGTCACCAGCAGGCGACTCTGGGACTCGGAAAACAGCAACTTGTCTGCACGCAGATCCCTCGGCGCATCAAGCAGGGTCAGGTCAATCACCATTCCAAAACCACCGGCAAAGGCTGATTCTGCCAGGGCAACGCCCAGTCCGCCGTCGGAGAGGTCATGACATGAGGCCAACAGCCCCTGTTGCTGGGCCTGATTCAGCGTGCGATAACGCTGCAGGGCCGTTGTTGCATTGACCTTGGGCACATTGGCGCCCAGGTGGCCATACTGCGCGTAATATTCAGATCCGCCCAGTTCATCATCGGTGCGTCCAACCAGATACACCAGATCACCGGGTTTTTTGACATCCATGGTAACAGCCCGCCGTACGTCAGCGATCTTGCCGATAACAGAAAACAGGACGGTCGGTGGGATAGAGATCTTGCGGTCGCCGATCTGGTAATCATTCTTCATCGAATCCTTACCGGAGATCAATGGTACCCCGAAGGCGACACAGTAGTCGTAGAGCGCCTGATTGGCGCGCACCAGTTGGGCCGCCTTATAGGGCCCATCGGGAGTTTTTTCACTCAATACCGGATCACACCAGCAGAAGTTATCAAGCCCTGCGACATGATCGATGTTCCCGCCGGTTGCCACATAGTTACGCAACCCTTCGTCGATGGCGCAAGCCATCATGTGATAAGTGTCGATATCGCTATAGGAAGGGCAGATACCGTGGGCGACCACCACCCCTTCAAAGCTGTCGAGGAGCGGACGAAAGACCGCAGCGTCCGATGGACCATCATTGCATACGCCGGTTAACGGCTTAACCACGGTGCCGGCCTGCACCTCATGATCATAACGGCGGACCACTGATTCCTTGGAACAGATATTCAAACGCCCGAGCAGCTGTTCCAGCACCGCATGATAATCGGTTGGTGCCGCAATTGCAGGTTCACTCACTAACGGTGGCGTCCACTTGGCAGGAAGCTGCATCTGCGGTACGCCGGCATGGATAAAATCCATCGCCAGACAACAGACGGTCTGGCCCTGGTAGAGACAGTGGAAAAAACCACTGTCGGTAAAAATCCCCAGATCCGTCGCCTCAACATCCATCTCTGTCGCCAGGGCAATAAAATCATCCAGCTTATTCGGCGGAACTGCCAGGGTCATGCGTTCCTGGGCCTCGGAAATGAGTATCTCCCACGGACGTAACCCCTGATATTTGAGCGGAGCACGGTCCAAATGCAGCTCAAAGCCACCGGTATCTTCAGCCATTTCGCCAACCGAAGAAGATAAACCGCCTGCTCCGTTGTCCGTTATTGAATTGTAAAGACCACGATCACGCGCCAGCAGGAGAAAATCAAACATCTTGCGCTGGGTGATGGGATCGCCGATCTGCACCGCTGTCACCGGCGAGCCTGCGTGCAATTCCTCCGATGAGAAGGTCGCCCCGTGAATCCCGTCCTTGCCGATCCGGCCACCGGTCATCACGATATGATCGCCGATCTGGACTTTTTTCTCGTGACAGGGCTTGCCATGCAGCAAACGGGGCATCAGTGCTGCGGTGCCACAGTACACCAACGGCTTACCGACAAAGCGCTCATCAAACTGAATGGAACCGTTCAGGGTAGGAATACCGCTCTTGTTGCCACCGTGTTCAACCCCTTCGACCACTCCTTCAAAGATCCGTCGCGGATGGAGCAAGCGTGGTGGCAACGGTTGATCATAAAAGGGTGAAGCAAAACAGAAGACATCGGTATTGAAAATCAGGCGCGCTCCCATACCGGTGCCCATTCCGTCACGATTAACCCCGACAATACCGGTCAGGGCACCACCGTAGGGATCAAGGGCGCTGGGAGAATTATGGGTTTCGACCTTGAATACCAGGCTCCAGTCGTCATTAAATTCAATAACCCCGGCATTATCCTTAAACACCGAGAGACAAAAATCCTTCTCTGCCAGATTTTTACGCACTTCACGGGTCGCACCGACGATAAATGTTTTAAACAGGGAATCTATTTGCTGCTCGCTCCCCTGCTCATCTTCATAAAAAACCCGTGCCGCAAAAATTTTGTGTTTGCAGTGTTCGCTCCAGGTCTGGGCCAGGGCTTCCAGTTCCACATCGGTGACCAGGGCACCCAGACCGCACACTTGACGCTGAGCAATTACTTCAGGGTCAGTAAAATGATCGCGGATTGTATGCATCTCCTGCAGGGTCAGGGCGAGCATGCCGTCGCGGCTGATCTGCAGCAACTCATCATCATTGACATTCAGATCAATCCGGCGAACTTCAGCAGACACCTGACCCACAACCCGGGGAATGTCGGCAACATCAACAACTGCCTCACCCTCACCACCAGCCAGGATAGTCCAACGTTGAATCAATCCGTTAGCGAGCAGGTCCGCCGCGATTTTCTCCGCACTTACCTTGTCGTGCAGCCCCTTAAACAGATATTGAGTCGAAGTATAAACCCCTTCTTCCGGGGTAAATGGTCGATCAACCAGATACTGGATCGCCTCCTTGGCCGTGCGTCCGGTATTATCAGTGACTCCGGGACGAAATCCGATCTCGATCAGCATGTCATAGTCACGGGTTAAGGGTTGATTGATAGCCACATCCTGAATCACCGGGTCACTGAACGGACCCTGGGCAGCTCGCTCTATATCAACGTCGGAAAGCGCCGCATCGACGGTGTAGACATCATGGGTACGGACAGATTCCAGCTCGATACCCAGATGTTCGGCGATATCCTTATGGACCCTGTTACCGCGGGCATCGGTGACACCGGCCTTGGGGCCGACGATTATTTTCCAGATCATGTCAATGTCTCCGTAACATTAAACAAAACAGGTTTGATCAGCTCAGGAAGCTGTAACAATCGCGCCGCTATCATTAAAACAGGCGCTGACTCGAGACTGGCAACCAACAATCACCTGGGTCTGATAGACTTTATCCCGGACAAATTGCGTAAAGAGGGATGAAACCAGGTTGCTACAATTATTGTCTTCACTTAAGTGCGCCAGGAAAAGGGCCTCAAGACCCGGCCAACCGATATCTTCCAGCAGCAGGCAGGCCTGCTCATTGGAAAGGTGCCCGTGACGACTGCGAATACGCTGTTTCACTGTCCATGGATAAGCACCATCAATCAGCATCTGTTCATCGTGATTGGCTTCCAGTACCAGCACCCGGCACTGGCGCAGGCGATCGGTAATCAGGCGGGTGGTGATTCCCAGATCCGTCGCATAGCCAACCTTGCCTTCACGGGAATCAATGGTAAAACCGACAGGGTTGACCGCGTCGTGGGTTGTAGAAAAAGATGAAATTAACAGGTTGCGCAGCTCAAAGCTGTCACCGGCATCAAACTCACAGCACTGCGGAATCACACCTAGCTGCGTCATGGCCGCACAAGTCTTGCTATCAACGTAAACGGGCAAGTGATGACGCCGTGCCAATGGTCCGATGCCACCAACATGGTCATGATGTTCATGGGTCACCAGAATGGCATCAAGATCGTCACAGCACAGACCAAGAAACGCCAAACGCCGCTGGGTCTCTTTGCCTGACAACCCGGCATCGATCAACAAACGGGTGTTATCCACTTCAACAAGAGTACTGTTGCCACGACTTCCACTGGCCAGCAAACAGACGCGCAATGATTTATGTGTCCTTTCATCCCCATGCAAGCGTTGTCCTTATACCGAAAACAGCCGCCTGCCGCAACCATAAACTGTTCTGACATTTTTCGCCAAAAAACAGGAAATAAATAGTCAAAACGGACTTTTTAATGTATCTTTAAATTTGATAAAAAACGGCGTGAAGCCATTTATCATCATAGGAATTCAACCAAGGATTTCTATTTTTTTGTCCACTACCTACAACCCTTACATCTTTTATCTATTTATCCCCAAGGAGGAAATGAATGTCTGTGAAAGTTGCGATTAACGGATTTGGACGTATTGGCCGCAATGTCCTGCGGATTGCTGCTCAATCAAACAGCCTGGATGTTGTTGCCATCAATGACCTGACCGATGCCGCCACCCTGGCGCACCTGTTCAAGTATGATTCTGTTCACGGCACCTTTGCCGGCGAAGTCAGCACCGACGGGGCAAACCTGGTTGTGAACAATAAAAAGATCCAGATCCTCTCTCAGCGCGACCCTTCACAACTACCCTGGAAAGAACTGGGCGTTGACATAGTTATCGAATCAACCGGCATTTTCAGTGATCGCGACAAGGCCGCCATGCACCTGACTGCCGGCGCCAGCAAGGTCGTTGTCACTGCACCCGGCAAGGACGCTGATGTTACTATCTGTATGGGGATCAACGAAACCGACTACCAGAAGTCCCATCAGGTTATTTCCAATGCCTCCTGCACCACCAACTGCCTGGCCCCGGTCGCCAAGGTGCTGCTGGAAAACTTCGGCATCGTCCGTGGGATGATGACAACCATTCATGCTTACACCAACGACCAGAGCATCCTCGATCTCCCTCACAAGGATTTGCGCCGCGCTCGTGCTGCCGCCATGTCGATGATTCCGACCTCCACCGGTGCTGCTCGAGCAATCTCCCTGGTGCTGCCGGCCCTCAAGGGCAAGCTTGACGGCATGGCGATCCGCGTCCCGACCCCTAACGTCTCCCTGGTTGATCTGGTGGTCGAAACAGAAAAAGAAACCTCTGCTGAAGAGATCAACCGGGCAATGAAGAAGGCCTCCGAGAATGAGCTCAAAGGGATCCTTGATTACTGTGAACTGCCCCTGGTTTCCCGCGACTTCAACGGATCACCTGCTTCCTCAACCCTTGATGCGCTCAACACCAATGTGATTGGTGGCAAAATGGTCAAGGTACTGACCTGGTACGACAACGAATGGGGTTATTCCCACCGCGTGGTTGACCTGGTCAACTATGTCGCCAAAAATTAACTAATGTTCAGGGTGATGGAAAAGATGTGGATCCTGCGACTGCGCGCAGGATGACATTAAAACAGGCCTTATCATTGGGCAATAGATAGTCATTCCCACGAAAGCGGGAATCCAGTGGCTATTGCATGTAGAGACATAGATCCCCGACAAATGCACTCGGGGATGACAAACTATTTATTGACCGGAATAATAAGCCAAACAGGGAATTAACCATGTTCAACAAACAAACCATCAAAGATATTGACGTAAAAGGCAAGCGGGTTTTCTGTCGCGTTGATTTTAATGTCCCCATCGACAAACAGGGGAAAATCACTGACGATACCCGTATCCGCGCTGCCTTGCCGACGCTCAACTACCTGCTCCAGCATGGCGCCAGGCTGATTCTCGCTTCACACCTCGGGCGACCGAAAGGCAAACCTGATCCGGCATCCAGTCTGGAACCGGTAGCCGGTTATCTAGGGACGCTGCTTGAACAACAGGTGCTAATGGCTCCTGATTGCGTAGGGTCTGAAACAAAAGCCCTGGCTGAAAAACTCGAACCCGGTCAGGTGATGTTGCTTGAAAATGTCCGTTTTCATGCCGGTGAAACCGACAACGACCCGGCCTTTGCCGAGCAACTGGCCGCCCTGGCTGAAGTTTATGTCAATGACGCTTTCGGCAGCGCCCATCGCGCCCATGCCTCAACCGAAGGAGTCGCCCGTATTCTTAAACCGGCAGTCGCCGGCCTGTTGATGCAGAATGAGTTGCAGTACCTTGGCGGTGCCCTCGACAACCCACAGCGCCCCTTTGTCGCGATTCTCGGTGGGGCCAAGGTCAGTGACAAAATTACCGTCATCGAAAAACTGCTGGAAAAGGTAGACGCTATCCTGATTGGTGGAGGCATGGCTTATACCTTTCTTAAGGCGCAAGGCGTCGCCATAGGCTCCTCCTTGGTGGAAGAGGATCGACTTGATATGGCTCTTGACCTGCTGGCAAAAGCCAAACAGAAAAAGGTCAACATATTCTTACCGACCGATCATCTGGCAGCCGAAACCTTTGCTGCCGACAGCCCCTTTAGCGTTGTCAGCAACGATCAGTTTCCAGCTTCCGGCATGGGGCTTGATATCGGACCTCAAACCATTGCCACCTATCAGCAGCAGATCGCTGAAGCCGGAACCGTGCTGTGGAACGGGCCGATGGGAGTGTTTGAATTCGATGCTTTTGCCAAGGGCACCTTTGCTGTTGCTGAAGCTCTGGCCGCCAGTGATTGTCTGTC
>JAWOFG010000108.1:0-5199 GCA_046482365.1 Pelovirga sp.
GAGTGGGACCGAAGCGGACCAGGGCACCTCACCGGTTGACGTTGAGAATTCCCTAATGGCGTCGATCAGCGGCCTGGAAGAAACGGTTGTTTATTATTTTTCCGTAACCGCTTATGATTCAAATTATAATGAAAGCACTTTTTCCAACATCGTCAGTACCGCCTGGATGCCTCCCCTGCTCAGTCCGCAAAAAGAAAGCATCGTTATCCCCTGGGATGTCAGCTTTCAGTGGGATGCCGGACCTTCGGAGCATTACCTGAATTATACCCTCTATTACGGTACCGACAAGAACATGGTGATCAATGCCGGAGTGACCCCTTACAGCCCCGGCAACAGCTCCAAAACCAACTGGCCCGCTCCAACTGACGGCCTGCTGACTCGCCTGCTGACTCTTGTGGCTCTACTGCTTTTGCTGACCCTGTTGTCGGCAACCGGGCAAAGGGGCCGGCGTGCTGTCTATCCACCAAGGATAGCACTCGCGGGAGTTTTTCTCGTGTCACTTGTGGCTTGTGGTGGTGGCGGAGGATCTGATTCGTCGAGTGAATTCTCGTATTTTTCTTCTACCGCTCTGATGAGCGTTGATACCGGTAGTAGCACAAGTTACCAGACTGACGACCTGCAGTCAGGAACAACTTACTACTGGAAAGTTGACGCCCAAAGCACTACCGAGCCGGGAACTGTCTATCATAGTGAAACATATAGTTTCACAACCCAGTAAAAACCAGGATCACCCCTGCCCGGGCATAAAGAGATTGTGCTTTTTAAGCAGATCGTAGAGAGTCGGGCGGGTTACAGCCAACTGTTCAGCGGCCTGCTGGATATTGCCGGCAGAGTCTTCCAGAGCCTGAATCAATAGAGTTTTCTCAAGTTGCAGGCGCGCTTCCTTCAGGCTCATGCCGCGTAACGGTTGAGGCAGTTCCTGTGGTAGAGCCTTTTCTTGCTGATCACAGTCTGCTGCCGCTGCATCAACTTTTTCATCACTTTCAAAGCCCAGATCCGCAGCAGCAATCATCGGCTGATCGGCCATAATAATAGCGCGCTTGATTTTGTTTTCCAGCTCACGCACGTTGCCCGGCCAATCGTAGGAAAGCAGTCCGTTGCGGGCCGCCATACTGAAACCACGAACCTTTTTTCCATATTCCTGGCTGAAGCGACGCAGAAAATAATTGGCCAGTAACTCGATGTCATCTCCCCGTTCACGCAGCGGCGGCAGACTGATGGTAATAACGCCAATCCGATAATAGAGATCTTCACGAAAATCACCCTGGCTGATGGCCTGCGCGATATCGGTGTTGGTTGCCGCAATAATCCTGGTATCAAGGGGGATATCTTCACGCCCACCTACTCGCTGAATCACTTTTTCCTGCAAAAACCGTAATATTTTTACCTGCAACAAAGGCGGCATCTCTCCTATTTCATCAAGAAACAGGGTGCCGTCCTGGGCATATTCCACCTTACCCTGCACCCGATTACCGGCCCCGGTAAAAGACCCCTTTTCATGACCAAACAATTCAGACTCAAGCAGGTTTTCCGGAATGGCACCACAGTTGATAGCGATAAAAGGTTTGCCCTGACGGATACCGCGCTGATGAATCGCCTGGGCAACAACCTCCTTGCCGGTACCGCTTTCACCTAAAATCAGCACTGGTACGTTAATTGAGGCCACTTTTTTAATCGTTGCAAATACCTCGAGCATCGCCGGACACTGGCCGATGATACCACTGTAATCGTTTCCCGATTGCTGGGCTGATAAATGTAGACGGCGATTTTCCTCTTCGAGGGTTGACAGGTGAAAAGCCCGCTCAAGAATAATCCGGATTTCATTCAGATCAATGGGCTTATGATAAAAATCATAGGCTCCCATAGCAACGGCAGCCAGTGCATTTTTATGATCTTCATTACCTGAGAGCACAATCACTTTGGTGTCCGGCTTTTTTTTCAGGATCTCTTCAAGACAGCGCAGCCCTTCGGTTGCACCATCCACATCAGGGGGCAAACCTAAATCCAGGGTCACCACCCGCGGCTGGTGCTGGTCAAACAGAGTCAAGGCGTCAGTGACACTTTCAGCCAGATGGATCCGGTATTCTTTGGCCAGTCCCCATTTGAGTTGCTTGCGGATTTCAGGACTGTCGTCTACGATGAGCAAATCGTTCATTACTATCTCCGCATTGCTGCTTAAACCGTCAAGACGGCCTCATATCGAAGGCCAGAGGTAACCTGACGGTAAACTCCGTCCCTTGCCCTTCACGGCTGTCAACCAGGATCTCTCCACCATGAGCCGTAATAATCTGCTGGCATTGATACAATCCGATGCCAAAACCATGTTTTTTTGTCGTCTCAAAGGGTTTAAATAGGTGGGTGCGAACAAATTCCGCACTCATACCACAACCGCTGTCATTCACTTTGACCCAGCCCTGTGACTGATCGCCACCGTAACTGATAACAACGGGACTTCCGTCCACCGTTGCTTCCCAGGCATTGACCAGGAGATTAACAATAACCTTGTAAATCTCCTCTTCATCTGCGGCAACTAAAATGTCCTGTTCACCAGCAATATGCATTGTCCCGGCAACCGTGTCCACCGCATCGGAGATGATTTTACCCAATGGTACCGATGCAACAACCAGTTGGGGTTTCTCCTTTAACCCCTTTAAGCGAGTAATCAACGATTTCATGTTGGTGACAGTATTGCCGATAGTTTCCAGCATGTCCTGCTGAAATTCAGGATTTTCAATATGCTCGGCGGCATTCTCCATCAACAGGGACAAGCCGGAAACCTGGTTTTTCAGATCGTGCAAAACAAAAGTCGATACCTTGCCGATAGCTGCCAGTTCACGCGCCACTACCAGTTGATCGGCAAGGCGTAATCCCTGAATGGTAGCAATCGACTGACGGGCCAGCATGCGCAACATATCATAATCTTCAAAACTTAATAACTCATCAGGGTTAATCTGCTCTCCCAACAAAACGAAACCCGCCAGGTCATCATCAAAGAATAATGGTAAAATAAGAAAAATATCCGGCTCAGGAATCGACTCCAGCAACGATCCCTTAAGATCAGGGGGATCATCACGCAGGTTGAGAATCCAGTCTTTTTTTGAAAACTGATGGATCAACGGATCATCAGGAATAAACGGTCGCCAGTCGCGTGGAAAGTTAAAAGCCGCTGCCGGGGCATAGTGATTCTGCTCATCATCATACAGATAAAGAGCTGCTCCTTTACACGCCAGAATGGAGCAGAAATGATCCAGAATAGCGTTCTGGATCTGGGTTAAACTACCACCACCCGTCGCATAATGAGAAAACCGCTCCCACTGCTCGCGATAATCATATTTACTCTGATAAAAGTTTTTCTGCAACAGAACCTTCAGTTTGCGGCGCAACCGCTCCGACAAAAAAACCACCGCCAAGACCAGACTTCCAACCAATAGCAGGATATTGATAAGAACTTTGGCATCACCGATATTCAGATAGCGCAGACCGCCACCGATGGTGCCCAGCAGGATCAGATAGCCACCCACCAGCAGCAGCACAAATGAACGATGGGCAATTCCGCGAGACAAGGCCAGGCGCGCACCATCGCCGCGAGCCAGGCGCGAATAACAGAACAATGCGACAGCGACAATAACGGCTACCGAGCGAACGGGAAGATAATTCACATTGATCGAACGAAACAGCAGACTATGACTGAAATACAAGGCAAAAGCGGCCATCAACAAGCCGCTGGCGAGCACTTCAAGTTTAACCTTCCAGCGTTGCAGTTCATGCAGACCGGCCAGGGTACGTTCCAACTGTACCAGGCCAAAGACCAGTACCAGCATCAACATCAGGTAAATCACAAAACCCGGGGTGGTTAAAAACAGGATCCGCTCATCAGCAAAATCGGGAGAGAAAATCAAGCGCAGACTCGGGGTTACCAGTGCATAGACAAAAAGCGCGGTAAACAGGAGTATTGCAATCCAGAAGCCGGCGCCACGATAAATGCGGGAGTTATCACGAAAGGACGTTTTTGCATAAAAGTAGCACGCAAAAACCACAATAACCTCTAACGGCATACCGATGTTGCGTAAAGAATAGAGACGTTCGGGTGAACGCAGGGAGGAAAGATCAATAAAACTCAGCCAGGCAAGGCCAACCAGCGCGACGATGAAGACCAGGGTCGCAGCGGTAAAACAGCGGCGGGCCAACAGGATCAGCACAGCTACCGGGCAGATGAGGATATTTAACCAGAGCAGAGTTTCCGTCAGCATTATTTCCTGTCAACAGGGCTAGGGATGATCGTTGGTCGCGGACTTCAATTTGTTGTTCCGGGTCGGGGTATATTCGGGCACCAGCTGTTTCAGGCCTCTGCCGACAGCTTGAAAATCAAGGATCTTGGCATCGTTTACGAGTGTGGCAATCTGTTCAACCAGCTGTTCATGAGGTGGTGTTGCCGACTGGGCAATGCAGATTTTTTTATGGTGGGTGGGCAGCACCCCTTCATCGTCAAGCAGCAATTCTTCGTAAAGCTTTTCACCTGGCCGTAAACCGACATAAACAATATCAATATCTTCATAGGGAACCAGCCCTGAAAGGCGGATCATCTCCTCAGCCAGGTAGGTGATTTTAACCGGCTCACCCATATCAAAAAGATACACCTCCCCACCCTTCCCCATGCTGCCGGCCTGCAGTACCAGTTGGGTTGCTTCGGGGATCGTCATAAAAAAACGGGTCACTTCCGGATGCGTCACCGTCACCGGGCCCCCGGCTTCAATCTGTTGCTGGAAGGTTGGAATAACGCTGCCGTTACTACCAAGCACATTACCGAAACGGGTCGTAATAAACGCGGTTTTCGATCTTTTATTCAGGGACTGCACATACATCTCGGCAATGCGCTTGGTCGTACCCATTACGTTGGTCGGTCGTACCGCCTTGTCCGTCGAGACCATGACAAACTTTTCAACCCCGTAATAATCAGCAGCATCAGCCAGCAGGGCGGTACCCTGGACATTATTGTTGACCGCTTCGGCCGGATTGATCTCCATGAGCGGCACATGTTTATAAGCAGCCGCATGAAACACCACCTGGGGTTGCTGTTGATCAAATATGACATTAACCCGTGAGCGGTTACGAACATCGCCGATCACCGGAACAATAGGGACATGCTGATATGTTTTGGCCAGCTCCTGCTCAATCATAAACAGGGGGGTTTCACCGTTT
>JAWOFG010000138.1:0-15892 GCA_046482365.1 Pelovirga sp.
CTGGTGGTTACCTGCGAAGGACCATTCCACATAGCGATTCAGTTCTTCGGCCAGTTGCCGCAACGAACGGCTACTGTCATGCAACTGCTGCTCGCACCAGTAACGATTCAACTCATCCAGACAGCTTGAGAGAGATCCGGCAGTGGCAATAAGGGCCGCAATCAAGCGCGGAAACTTATGGCTGTTCACCACCAGATCATTGAGTCGGCTGATACCGCGCACCCGTTCCAGCTCAGGAAAACTCCACTGGGCGGCAGACAACACCGTATAGGGAGGGGACCGGTCGTAGCAGATTTTCAGTTCTTCCGCCTGCTGCCGCAGGGGCGTGCCGGGCAGCAGCTTCACCAGTTCAATCTGCAGATGATCAACTCCCAGGGCATCAGTCCAGTCGATGGCGTCAAAAAATTCCGGCAGCCCGCCACCCGGCAGACCGGCAACCAGATCAAGATGTAGGTGAATCTTCGTGCGTTCACTCAAGGCTCGTACATTGTCAGCCAGCAGATCCAACGACATGGTACGGGACACCCGCTGCAGGGTTTCCGGCAGGATCGCCTGGACCCCAATTTCAAATTGAAACATCCCGGTCGGGACCTGCTCCAACAGTTGTAAGGTTTCTTCATCCAGCAGATGGGCACCGATTTCAAAATGAAAAGCGCTGGAACGATTATGCTCAAGGATATAACGAAAGATCTCGCGGGTACGCACAGCATCATAATTAAAGGTGCGATCTACGAACTTGATCAGTTTGACCTGTTGTTCCATTAACAGACCAAGGTCTGCCTTGATGCGCTCCATGGAGAAAGAACGAACCTGGTGACTGCGGGCACTCAGACAAAAACTGCAACGATACGGGCAGCCCCGACTGCTCTCATAATATACCAGCCCACGGGTCAGATCGACCAATCCTGCAGCAAAAGGTGAAGGGATTTGATCAAGCTGGTCGAGCAGGCACTCCGGGCCGGATGAATCCTCGCCCGGCAGTAGCACGCCGGGAAAGGAAGATGGCCGTTTACCCGTATGCCAGGCAGTAAGCAGATGACGCAGAGGCAGCTCCCCTTCCCCGCAGATAATCGCATCAACCGGAACCTGGTGAAAAAACTCAGCTGTTTCAAAAGAGATATCCGGACCACCGAGAATGATCCGATAGTCAGGATTGATCTGTTTTAAGCAGTTAACCAGCTCCAGGGTCGTTACCCGGTTCCATAGATAAACGGAAAAACAGATGATCTCGGCATCAGCAGCAACAATCTGGGCGAGGAGATTTTCTTTAGGTTGATTAAGGGTAAGCTCTAGAATCTGGATCGTCGGGCAGACAGGTTGGCAATAGGCCTTGAGGTAGGGCAAGGCCAGACTGGCATGAATGTAACGGCTATGCAGGGTGGTCAACAGGGTTTTCATGGCGACAGATTACCCGATTGACCACTCCCAGCCAAGGATTAAGAAAAAGGTATCTATTCAGCACCGGGTCGGGAATCCTATGTCAAGGGACGCGATTGTTCCTCGATGGGTCATCCATGACCGCTTTTTGTCGCCGTCCATGGCGACAAAAACCCTTGCCATAGGATCCCCAACCCTGCGCATGGATGGTGCTGGATAATTACAGAAAAATGAACATATCTCAGGTGCAGATCAAACCATCCCTGATCTTCACAGTGCGTTCAGCACGAGCGGCGAGTTCCGGGTTATGGGTGATCATGATCGTCGTCAATCCCTCATCACTCAAGCGACGTAAAATGGCATAGATTTTCTCACTGTTTTCGGTATCCAGGTTACCGGTTGGCTCATCCGCCAGCAGGATCGCCGGATCATTGACCAGGCCGCGGGCGATGGCGGTACGCTGCATTTCACCGCCACTTAACTGGGCAGGAGCATGGTGGAGGCGATGTTCCAGTCCAACCATTTCTGCCAGTTGTTCAATTTTTTTGTGCGGCGCCGGTTTTTTACTGAAAAGCAACGGCAGGGCAATATTGTCAAAAACACTCAAACCCGGAATCAGATAAAACTGCTGAAAAACAAAGCCGATTTTCTCGCGACGGATTTTGACCAGCTGTGACTCAGGCATGCTGGCGGTATTGACACCATCAAAAATAACATCGCCGGTGCTTGGTTGATCGAGGCAACCCAGGATGTGCAACAAGGTCGTTTTTCCGGCACCGGAAGGTCCGACAATGGCCATTAGTTCGCCGGCGTCGATGGTCAGGTTGACACCCCGCAAAGCGCGCACATTTTCGACCCCGCGACGATAGGTTTTTTCAATGTTTTTTAGTTCAATCATCCCTTAATCGCCTCTACCGGATTGATTTTAGATGCTTTGAGCGCCGGATAAATGCCGGCACAAAGCCCGATAACAAAGATAAATGCCACGCTTCCCAGGGCGACAAGCGGCTCAAAACGGATCAGGTCGCCGGACGGGACAAAGGGCATGACGGAGCGGACAAAGGTTTCAATCAGACGGGCACCAAGGGTCGATAAAACAATGCCGACGAGACCACCAACCAGGGCAAGGATCGTTGTTTCACTTAAGATAATCCGGAAGATATCCCAGCGGGAAGCGCCGACTGCGCGCATCATGCCGATCTCCTGGGTGCGCTCAAAGACGGCCATCAGAATCGAATTCATCACCCCGACCGCACTGATCAGAATAGCGATCAGCACGATTGCCAAACTTAAGGCCCGGGCAGCAGCGGCCAGATTGGAAACGGAATTCATCACTTCACCCATGGTGACAATCTGAATCCCGGGCACCGATGAGGTCAGAGCATCAGTGATCGCACCAATACGTGTCGGGTCATTGACCTTGACGCCGATGGCGGTGGCTGCCTGTGGATAACCAAGCAGATTCTGGGCGGTTGCGATCGGCAGGTAGACAAAGGCATCGTCCTGGCTACCGGAATAGCCGACAGTTCCAGCAACGATCAGATCAACACCCTCTGCCGGCGACGAGAAGTGATCTCCGGGCTTGAGGTTGTCATGCTGGGCAACTTCAAAACCCAACAGCACCTCATGTTCGTGGCGCGGGATCGTACCGGTGATCTCCCAACCCGGCTTAATCGCCTCCAGCACGTCCATTTCAATACCGTAGATCAGATCGATCTTGCCCCGCTGTTGGTCGGGCAATTGCGCCACCAGGATGGGTGTCGCCAGATCGATACCCTCTGTTTTTTCCACATGCTCCATCACCCCGGTATCGAGAAACTTGGGGATAACCGCTCCATGTAATACCAGGGCCGCGACCTCGTGAGCACAACCGGATGGCACAATCATAAAATGCAGACCGGTGCGTTCCAGTTCAACCGCCAGACCTTCAGTGAATCCTTTATTGAAGGACAGCACAGCAAAGAGGACGCCGACAGAAGCGGCAATGCCGAGCATGGTCAAGAAACTGCGGGTGCGATGTCGCAGGATGTTTTTTCCGGCAAGCTTTAAATAGCTGGTCATTTGATTTCAACCCCGGTAGCAATCAACAAAAAAGCCTGCTGGGATCTCGCTACCGTACCACTGGCGATGGCCGTTTTATTCGGCAGCGAAGGCAACTCGAAGCCGTTACTTGACAGGTCGATATAGACCTGACCGGTTTCATCCTGGAGATAAAACCAGCAACCATTCGAGGCACACTGACTGACAATACGGCCTTCGAGAGTAACCGTTTTCCCCATCAGATCCGGTTGCAGAAAGATATCCTTGACCTGGACTTTGGGGGCAGCAGGATCAACCCCGGCGCCGTATTTATCGCTGTCACCGCTACAGGCAGCAAGAAACAGAGCAACAACTAGAACTGAAGCAAAGACCATATTTTTCATCAACAAAACTCCTGATTGTCGAGTTCAACTGAACGAGCATCAAGGTAACGAACTGCAGCCGACACCTATTCTTTTGTCCGATATCTATTCTTTTGTTGTTTGATAAAGAACTTACGACCAAGTTTTTATCAAAGGCTATTGTTTTTGTAAAGTAGATGCGTTGCAGAGGTGTTTTTTTAGGTTAATGAACAGTCGTTCGTTGTGCATTTGAGCAGTTTTCGGTCAGGTCACTCGTCGCCGGCAGCTTTCTATGCTATATTCCCCACCTGTGCGAAAGGAAGAGGGACATGAGCAAAAGCAGAACATTTTTAACCGTCGTTGCCGATTCTGACGGTGAGGTATTCGAGCATCCGGACCTTTTGATGGCAGGCATGAACGGTTTATCCCTGTGCCGGCCGCAGGCAGATGAATTGATTCCCCTGCCGGAAGGCAGCCGTCTGTTTACCATTCCCAACACCCCACCCATCGGGTTTGATCGCCGCAGCTCTCAGCCGAAAACCGTCAGCCGGATGCCGAAATCCTGGGGCGGTGGTTCGTTGCAGGCGGTTTCCGCTTTTGTCACTCCGGGGTTTACCCGCACCCTGTTGCCTGCCGCTGACTATCTTAATAAACCGGTTGAATTGACCCTCTGGTCTTACACGGCAGTGGGCTGGTGCGTTGAGGAAGAGCGTTTCTATGTAGCGGCGGTCCGGGTCGATCGTAACCGCCAGTGGGAGCCCGGGCACTTTGACGACCGCAAACTGGAACCGTTGGTGCGCCAGCGACTGGCAGGTGAATCGGATAATCGCCTGCTGGAACAATTGTCACGCTGCGCCCTTGATTATCACTGTTTCGCCGCCAAGAATCTGTTTTTCGGACGCTGGGAAGCCCCCCTGCCCTGTTCCCCTGCCTGCAATGCCCAATGTCTCGGTTGTATTTCTCTGCAGGACGAGCCCAAAGCCTGTCAGGCCAGCCAGGATCGCATCGATTTTGTCCCGACAGTTGATGAACTCTGTGCGGTGGCCGTTCCTCATCTTGAACAGGCAGAGAACGCGATCGTGTCCTTTGGCCAGGGGTGTGAAGGGGATCCGATCATGCAGATCGATACCGTCTGCGCAGCGGTCAGACAGATGCGTCGTCAAACCGAGCGCGGCACCATTAATTTTAACACCAATGCCTCGATCCCTGCTGCTATCGACCAACTGGCTGCGGCCGGGGTTGATTCCATCCGGGTTTCTCTTAACTCGGTGCAGGAAGGTTTCTACAACGCCTATTACCGCCCACGCTGCTACCGCTTTGCCGATGTCATCGAGTCGATCGACCGCGCTAAACAACATGGTATATTTACTATGCTTAACTATCTGGTATTTCCAGGAATCACGGATCGCGAGGATGAAATTGAAGCCCTGTTAAAACTGGTGGAAGAAACAGGAATCGACCTGATTCAGATGCGCAATTTAAGCATTGACCCCCTGCTCTACTGGTCAACCCTGGGAGCCGAAGGGACAGGAATCGGCATGAAGAAGATGCTGGATCTGCTCAAACAACAGGTTCCACGCATCCAGTTTGGTTATTTTAACCGGACCCGCGAAAATTTTTATCCTGCCGGCTTTGAAAACGACTGGCCGCTCCCGGCGCAACTCTGATCCGCCGCTACCACAACCCGCCATTGTTGTCTTTAAGTCCTGCGTATCGACTCAACATAGTCGGTAGCAGCAGCCATAAAGGCTGCAAAGTCCTGCTCCAGATCTTCCCGATGCTGGTGAAGCTGTCCATATCCCCGGGCCAGAGGAATTCTGTGATTCAGTCGTTGCTCAAGGCGCATCAGCACACGTTCAACCACCTCCTCCTGACGATAGGATGTCAGCCAGTCATTGGCAATCATCCGCGGCAACTGTTCCTGCAGGCGGTACGGCAGATACGAACGGCAGCCATACAACCCGCTGTAAACGTCTTGAGCAAACTCTGATAGCGGCCGATCAGCGTAATCTTGCCACTGACAAGCGAGGAAGTGATCATAGAACACGTCAACCAGGATACTGCGGCCATGGCCAAAAGAAGGGCATATACGGCGGCGGCTGGATTGGAAAGGGGGACTGTTGAGGGTAAAAGTGTCCAGGCGGCGATGAAGCCTGAGGTGAAAGACCAGATCATCCGGCAAATCGCCGAAACGACTGCCTTTAAAAAAATCACCCATCAGTGATCCGGCCCAGGCAAGGGGGCGCGGATCCGAAAAATACAGATGGGCCAGGTAGTTCATTGAATATGCACCACTACCAGTATTAACAGTGGATCTGCAAAGCCGCGGCCAGATCGGTATCAAACGTACAATCGCGGTGATTGCCTGACAGCAAATAGCGGTAGAATTCCTCCATGATCGACTGCTGCCCGGCACGGATAAAGCGCCGGCTGAGCATATCGAGCTGATAGAGGGGGTCATCATCGGCCACAACCAGATCAAGGAAAGTAGCAATCGCGGCATCCAGATCACCGGTATCAGCTGACAAACAGATAAGGCCGGCAAGGGAAAACGGATCACGACCGAAACTGATGGAGCGCCGATAAGACCGGGCAGCCTCCTCCTTCATGCCAATATGGTAATAGGCATCTCCCATCCGTGTATGCAGGGCCTGCGTACCCTCGGAATCCTCAAGAATTTTCTGCCAGACCTCGATAGCGTCTTGATAGCGTTTATGCCAGCGATGACAGTTACCCAGACCATAAAGTGCGTAGGGATTATCCGGGTCGATCTCAAGGGCACGGCGAAAATAAATTTCTCCCTTATCAAAATCGGAGACCCGCCAGCACAATTTACCGAGAATTGTAAGGATATGCAGCGACTTGTCGTCAAAACCCAATATCTTTTCATAAATCCGAATCGCGTCCTGGTCCTTACCCAGACGATGCTGCAAATCTGCCAGCCCCGACAGGGCGAACCGATCATCCGGAGCAAACGCGATAATACTCAGATACATTTGTTCAGCCCGCTCAAATTGCAACAGCACCTTGGCACTATCGGCAATCCGTGACATCACATGCTTGTCACGGGGACGCAAATGCAGATAGCGCTCCCACATGGTGACGGCATCGGTATGCCGATTCAGTTTTTTGTAAACATCACCAAGGCCGCGCAAGGCAAAGAGATTTTTTTCATCGATATGCAAAAGTTTCAGATAGCACTCTTCTGCAACTTCGAAGTGACCCATCTCGCGGCTGGCATCACCCATTCCCGACAGCAGATAAGGATTATCCGGTTCAAGTTCGAGGCCTTCAGCAAACAACTGTCCGGCGTCGCTATAGCATCTTGCCCGCAATTTCTGTCGTGCTTTTTTAGACAGATCGATGATCGAACTCTGTGCCTGAGGATTTTCACTAGATTGATTTAAAAACTGACTCACACTGACTCCTTACTTTGCATTTATCACAGAAATTCCAGCGAGACTGGAACTCAAAAAAAACCGCTCACGCTTACTGCTGCCCATAGGTAGTGAACTTCTTCAAGACTGTTTTCATCTCTTCATGATTGACCAGAACCGGTTCACCAACCGATTTGGCTTGATAGTAGATTCTAGCAACCAATTCAATTTCTTCTGCCACGTTAAAAGCATGCTTGAGGTCAGCACCGACAGCGACCAGACCATGATTCGCCAACAGCACGGCATGATAATCAGCGATCCCGGTCACCACATTCTCAGCCAGTTCAGGACTGCCGAATGTAGCATAGTCGGCCAAGGGAACTTTCTCACCCGAGAAAGCCACAAGATAATGGACTGCTGGAATTTCCCAGTGCAGGCATGCCATCGTGGTTGCGTAAACAGAATGAGTATGAACAACCGCGGCGACATCAGGTCTGGCTTTGTACAACGCCAGATGAAAGCTCAATTCGCTTGAAGGTTTTCGGCAGCCTTCAACTCGCTGACCGTCAAGATCAACGATAACAATATGTTGACTACTGACGTCAGCGTAGTCAATGCCACTCGGCCCGATTGCGACCAGGCCGGTCTCACGACAGAGAATACTGAGGTTGCCGCCACTGCCTGTCGTTAACCCGGATTGAATCATCTTCATGCCATAATCAACAATCTGTTGTCGTTGTTCAGCCAGCATCATAAATATTTTCCGCGTGCGGGGAGTCCAGCTTGATGTGGTCGTTGAAAGTCCTGGTTGAAAGACATGTTTTTCCCAGTACGACACTTTAAATCATTTTTTATCAATAAATTTAATTTAAGGATTGTAACAGTTAACACTTTTCTCTGTCCAGCACAGGTTTTAGCTGCTAGCATTGTTGCTGGAAAAAAATCGTAATTATTCAGCTGCAGTCCTTCGCGCAGGGCCTTTGGATCCTGTGGCAAGGGTTTTTGTCGCCACGGACGGCGACAAAAAGCGGTCATGGAAGACGAAAAGCGTCCCTTGACATAGGATTCAAAGGCCCGGTGCTGAACAGATACAAAAATCAATCTACACAGGATGAAGACACCATAAAAAAAAGGAAAAAACAATGATCAACCAACAAAGACTTGCCGATGAATTCTTTCGCCTTGCCTCAATCGACAGTCCGTCCTATCAGGAAGCGTCTATCGCAGCCTATCTGCACCAGCGTTTTTCCCAACTTGGTGCGACGGTGGAGGTTGACACTGTCGGCGCAACTATCGGCAGCGACAGTGGCAACATGGTCGCCCGTTTTCCCGGTACCCGGGCAGGGGATCCCTTTGTTATCAGTGTTCATATGGACACCGTCAGCCCGGCAGAAAATGTTCAACCGGTGTTGAAAGACGGGATTTTCACCAGTGCCGGCAATACCATCTTAGGGGCCGATGACAAAGCCGGTATCGCTGAACTGATCGAAGCCATCGAGGTCCTTAACGAACACAACATTCCCTACGGACCGCTGGAGGTTGTTATCACTGTCTGTGAAGAACTCGGGCTACTGGGCGCTAAAGCCTTTGATTTTTCAACGCTCAAAGGTAAGCGCGGAATCGCCCTTGATACCACCGGCATTGACCGCATCATCACCCGGGCCCCCGCTGCCAACCGCATGAAAATTGACATCTACGGTCTCGAAGCCCACGCCGGGGTTTGCCCGGAACAGGGAATATCTGCCATTGCCATCGCCTCTAAGGCGATTGCGCGCATGACCCTGGGGCGCGTCGATGAACACACCACATCCAACATCGGCACGATCAACGGCGGCATTGCGACGAATATTATCCCCGGTCAGGTCAGCCTGCGTGGCGAGGTGCGAAGCCACGCGCCTGAGCGGTTGCAACAGGTTACTGAAGCAATTATTCGATGCTTTGAGGAAGAGGTGTACAGCAGTTCAGTGGTTGTTGACGGCAAAACCAGGCTCGCATCCATGGCAATTGAAATCAAGGAAGACTTTCCCGCTATGCAGATAGCGGAAACTGCCCCCATCGTGCAACTGGTAGTGAATGCCGGCAAGACCTTGCAGCGGCCCCAACAGATTGCCGCAGCCGGCGGCGGGTCCGACGCCAATATCTTTAATGGTCAGGGTATTGACATGGTGATTCTGGGCACCGGCATGGCCAAGGTTCATACCCCGCAGGAACAGGTAGCGGTTGCTGATATGGAGAAGGTCAGCTCCCTGCTGGTGGAGATTATTCGTAACGCCTGAGCCAAGAAGACCCATATATAACCAAAAAAACAAAGGGGACCTCATATGGAGACATCCACCGATCGCGTTATCACCGAAAAACATGGGGCTGTTGCCCTGATGACCATCAACCGACCCCAGGCCCTTAATGCTCTGGATCAGCTGACCCTGCAACAGCTTGATGCTGCCGTCAGCGCGATGGAAGCCGATCCGCACATCAAGGTCGTGATTATCACCGGTTCCGGCGCGAAAGCCTTTGTTGCCGGTGGGGATATCGGCGTGATGCAACCCCTTGATCCCCTGGGTGCCCGCCGGATTGCGGTCGACGTCCAGCAACTGTTAAATAAAATTGAATATGGCAGCAAAGTCTATATTGCTGCGATCAACGGCTTTGCCTTAGGCGGTGGTTGTGAACTGGCCCTGGCTTGCGACATCCGGATTGCCGCCGACAGTGCCCAGCTCGGTCAGCCCGAAGTGAACCTTGGCATCATCCCCGGCTGGGGCGGCACCCAGCGCCTGCCACGGTTGGTCGGCAACAGCATGGCAAAACAGCTGATGTTTACCGGTGAACGGATCAGCGCTGCCCGGGCAGCACAGATCGGCCTGGTTAGCGAAGTGGTCGCTGCAACCGAACTGATGGCCAGGGCCCGGGAGTTGGCGCAAACCATCGCGTCCAAGCCTAAAATGGCGCTGCAATTGATCAAGGAAGCGGTCAATAATGGTCGGGAAATGGATATGAATCGCGCCTTTGCTTACGAGGCTGACCTGTTCGGGTTGTGCTTTGCAACTGCTGACCAAAAAGAAGGGATGCTCGCGTTTTTAGAAAAACGCCAGCCGGAATGGCGCGATCAATGAAAGATTGATTACCAGCGCAGGGGCTCGCCACGCTGGAGCAGGGCCTCTTTAATCTGCTCGACACAGTCGTAGGGCACCCTGATACCGCGCAGGCCATGGCCGATCTGGATAGCTGAGCCGGGCTCACCATGAAAATCTGAACCGCCGGTAATAACCAGGCCATGCTGCACCGCCAGACGGATCAGCCAGTCACTGTCCTCCAGGCCGGAACCGTTATTGTACGCTTCGATCCCATCAAGCCCCAGGCTTACCAGCTCTGCTACCAGTTTCTCAAGCTGATGGCGATCACGGGTAACGTAGGGCGGGTGCGCCAGAACCACGATACCTCCGCAGGCATGCACCAGACGAATGGCCTCATCTGCGGGAAAATAGTGTTTTTCCACGTTACAGGGAACCAGATAGCGGGTAAAAGCATCCTCGTTACTATTGGCATATTTTTTTTGACGTAATACCTGGGCAATGTGTGGCCGCCCGATGCTGCCTCCCGCCAGCTTGCGAACCTCCAGGGCAGAGATTGGTGCTCGACCTTCTTCAGCCAGTTTAAGATTCACTGCATCAATAATTTGTTCGTTGCGGCTGGCACGAAACGACTGAAACTGCTCAAGTTCGGCAATCAGTCGCGGATCATGGTGATCGAAACCATAACCAAGCAGGTGCATGTCGGTATAGGTTTTCCACTGGCTGGATAATTCAACTGCAGGGATGACCTCAATACCCATGGATGAAGCGGTCAAAGTGGCGGGATCGATGCCGTCAATATTGTCATGGTCGGCCAGAGCAATAGCCACCAGGCCGGCCCGAGCGGCCTGCATGACGATATCTTCAGGGCTGAAAAAGCCATCTGAACAGGTCGTATGGACATGGAGATCAACGTAGTTACAATTCATGCTGCTATTATTCTTGTTTGTTTCAGGTAACGCCAGTATTTTAATGAAAAAAGTTGTTACCTTTTTCCTGCTTTTATAACACCCACCGGGGGGACAAACATAGATCAACGGGAACCCTTGACCATTTCACCACCAGCATGTACACATGGATGAGTCTGCTAAGGAGCAATGAGTCCTATGCCCCCACGTTTGTCCGTCGCCAATCTCAAGAGTTACTTTTTCACTCGCAATGGCTTGCTTAAGGCTGTTGACGGAGTTTCTTTTCATATTGAGCAGGGTGAAACCCTGGCCCTGGTTGGAGAATCCGGTTGTGGCAAATCGATGACCGCCCTCTCTATTTTGCGCCTGCTTCCGGAACCAGGGCGTATCGTCGGAGGCGAGATCTATCTTGACGGACGCGACCTGCTGCACTTGCCCGAAATCGAAATTCGCCGGATCCGTGGCAATGACATCTCGATGATTTTTCAGGAACCTATGACCTCCTTGAACCCGGTCTTGAAGATTGGTGATCAAATTGCTGAAGTGCTGCGCCTGCATCAAGGACTCTCACGCCGCGAAGCACTTGTTCAAGCGACACAGAGCCTTGTTCAAGTCGGCATTTCCGATCCGCAACAGCGGTTAGAGGACTATCCCCACCAGCTTTCAGGGGGACAGCGCCAACGGGTAATGATCGCCATGGCTCTGGCGTGTGATCCAAAACTGTTAATCGCCGATGAGCCGACAACCGCTCTGGATGTCACGATTCAAGCCCAGATCATGGATCTGCTGCTCAAACTCAAACAACAACGACAGATGGCAACCCTGTTGATCACCCATGACCTGGGGATTGTCGCAAGCAACGCCGACCGGGTAGCCATTATGTATGCCGGTCAGATTATTGAACTGGGGAGCGTAGACAAGGTATTTTCCAACCCGCTGCACCCTTACACCAGGGGATTATTGCAATGCGTACCGCGCATTGGCGAAAAAAACAGTCTGGCCACCATCACCGGTCAGCTTCCTGATTTAACCAAAAACCATGAAGGGTGCCTGTTTGCCTCACGCTGTACCTGTCTGTGCGACAGGGGTCAGCAGCAACGCCCCGCCCTCAAGGAAGTTGCGAAAAACCACCTGGTTCGCTGCTGGAGGCACTCATAAGCATGGCACTACTTGAAGTTAAAAATTTAAGAAAAAGCTTTAAGGTATCTTATCCACTTGGCCGGAATAGCGGCAAACTAGTCGCAGTCGATAACCTGTCCTTTACTATCAAATCAGGGGAAACCCTGGGTCTGGTCGGCGAATCAGGGTGCGGTAAATCAACCACCGGCAAACTGATCCTGCAGCTGCTCAAACCCGATCAGGGGCAAATCTTTTACGCCGGCACTGAGTTGACCAGCCTCTCTGCGGCTAAAATGCGCCCCTGGCGGCGGCGCATGCAGATGATTTTTCAGGATCCATTCTCGTCACTCAATCCACGCATGACGATTGGCGCCATCTTAAGTGAGCCGCTGATCATCCACCGACTGGTCCCTGCACGCCGGATACGCGGCCGCGTCATCGAACTACTGGAAAAGGTCGGCCTGACGGCAGAGCACGAACAGCGCTACCCGCATGAATTTTCTGGTGGCCAGCGCCAGCGCATTGGCATCGCCCGGGCTCTGGCAGTGGAACCGGAACTGATTATCGCCGATGAACCGGTCTCTGCTCTTGACCTCTCGGTTCAGGCACAGATTCTCAACCTGCTGAAACAGCTGCGCGAAGAGCAACAACTCAGTTATTTATTCATTGCCCATGATCTGGCGGTGATCGAACATGTCAGTGACCGTATCGCTGTGATGTATCTTGGCAATATTGTTGAACTGTGTTCCGCTTCGGAGCTATACAAAAACCCCCGTCATCCCTACACTGAAGCGCTGCTCAACGCTGTGCCGGTACCCGATCCACATCATGCTCGCCCTTTGGCCCTGCCCGGAGAAATCCCCTCACCGGTTAACCCTCCAAGTGGATGTCATTTCCATCCCCGCTGTCCTTATGCAGACAACTGGTGCCGGCAACAGGCGCCCGCACTGGACACCATTAACGGGGACCACTATGTCGCCTGTCATCACAGCGACCAGGTCGGTCGTTATCTGGTACAGCCTTAAGCTTGCGTCACGACCGCTGTCCTGTACTGCGAATTGAGATGCAAATAACCTGGGATTAAGCTAAAATGCCGACGCTTCTGCCGACTAACCCAATTTTTCAGATACTTCATGGCTAAAATCAAAAAAAAATCAGATCTTAAGCTCGGGCTTCATACCCTGCAGGATATCAGTGCGCTGATTCTGCGCTCCCACGATCTCGACGAAACAATCAACAATATTGTTCATCTGGTCGCTGAGCGTGCCCGTTCGGAAGTTTGCTCTTTATATCTGCTTGATGATGACCAACACACGTTGGTGCTGCGGGCGAGCCACGGCCTGTCGGCAGAGTCAATCGGCAAGGTCAAATTGCAGGTCGGTGAAGGGTTAACCGGTAAGGTAGCGGCAGAACAACAAGTGCTGGCCATCAGTAATCCCCAGGATCACCCTGATTATCGATTTTTTCATGAAACCGGTGAGGAACAGTTCCATACCTTTGTTGGTATTCCGTTGCAGGATCGTAGTGCCTCCATCGGTGTTCTGGTCATTCAGACTCGTGATATCCATCACTTTTCTGATGATGAACTGGCGACCCTGACTACCATCGCTTTCCAGGTGGCTTCCATTGTGGTTAACGCCAGGCTACTGGACACCCTGCATCGCTATGAAACCCCCGGGCCACCATTGCCGACCTCTGCAACAACTGCAGCCGGCGATACGGCCCAGCAACAAACCATTGCTCTTTATGGCAAAATGGCTTACCCGGGCATCATTACCGGCCCGGTGACGATCCTTGATCATGACTACGGCTTTGCTGATATTTTTGATGAATGCAGCATTGATGTTGACGCAGAATTGACCCGGCTCGATGATGCCTTGCGCCAGACCCGTATTCAAACCCTCTATCTGGAGAAAAGGGTAGCCGCCCAACTCAGCCAGGAAGATGCCGCGATTTTTCACACCCATTTAATGATCCTCGAAGATCGGGGGCTCATCGAACGCCTGCATCAATTAATTGAAGAACGCCACAGTGCCCCCTATGCTTTAAAAAAAGCCATCAATGGCTACCTCGCAGCCTTCGCTCGAATGGAGGACCCCTATCTGCGTGAGCGTGCGGCAGACATGGAAGATGTCGGCAGACGCTTGCTCGCCAATCTGGTCGGCCGGGCACCGGATGGGCTGCAACTGCAACAACCCAGCATTCTGGTCGCCAAACGCCTGCTCCCTTCAGACATGGCAATCCTTGACCATGAGAAAATCCAGGGGATCGTGCTGGAGTCCAATGAAGCCAATTCCCATTCGGTGATCATGGCCAAGGGACTCGGCATTCCAACCGTTATCGGGGTTGAGGGGGTTACCACCCAGATTAACCCCAATGATTACCTGATTCTCGATGCCAATGCCGGTTGCCTCTACCCTAACCCGTCGCTCAGCATCATTACTGAGTACCAGCGCCTGGAGCAGGATCGGCTGCAGGAAAAAGAACGGCTACTGCTGTTGCGTGATGTCACTGCTACCACTCGTGACGGACAGCAGGTATTCTTGCGCGCCAACATCGGTCTGATCAGTGACGTTGATGTCGCTATCAGGCATGGAGCGCAAGGGGTCGGTCTGTATCGCACCGAATTTCTCTACATGACCCACAGCGGTTTTCCCGACCGCGATCAGCAGTACCAGATCTATAAAAAGGTTGTCGAGAAATTTGCCGGCATGCCGGTTACCATTCGCACTCTTGACATCGGTGGAGACAAAAGTCTCCCCTATTTTCGCCAGCCACAGGAGAACAACCCCTTTATGGGGTGGCGGTCAATACGCATCAGCCTTGACTACCCGGAGATCTTCCAGGTGCAGCTTGAAGCCATCCTCATGGCCGCAACGGCCGGCCCGTTACGACTGCTTTTTCCGATGATTTCCAACCTGAATGAAATCCGCAGCTGCAAAGAACTGGTGCGACTAGCGGCCCAGCAACTGGAAAGGGAAGGAATCTCCTACCAGCAACATGTTCAGATCGGGGCAATGATCGAACTTCCAGCGGCAATCCATCTGGCGTCCCACCTGGCCAAAGAGGTTGACTTTTTTGCCCTCGGCACCAACGATCTGATTCAATACCTGCTGGCTGCCGATCGTTCCAATCCACGCGTACAGAACCACTATGATCCTCTCCATCCGGCGGTGTTGCAGTGCATCGACCGATTGGTTTCCGTCACCCGCAGTGAGGGCAAAGATCTCTGTCTGTGTGGTGAAATGTCAACCGACCCGGCTTGCCTGCTGGCCTTGATCGGTCTGGGTATCCGTGACTTTTCCCTGTCAGCCCCCTACATCCCCCAACTGAAAAATATCATCAACCAGCTCGACAGTAGCGCTGCCGAAGCTGTCGTCCGCCAGGCACTAAAGCTCGGCGACAGTTCAGACATTCGCCATCTGCTCGACTCCCACCTGGAATACTGATCGTTGTTGTTTGATATTTGTTCAGTGTCGGGCCCCGGCGCTGCAACCGGAATAATATCCATGGCCTTCCCACAGGCTGCAGCCACTAGACGGATGGTCACTTCCTCGCCAACGTAATCATTCAAGTCGAATGATGCGCAGCTCCAATCCCGATAGGTCATGGGCCGTCCATTTACAACCTCAGAAACGAGCCGGTCATCACCTGTCTCAGAA
>JAWOFG010000141.1:0-21235 GCA_046482365.1 Pelovirga sp.
CTGGACCCTTGAGCAGGGCGGCAGCAATGTTCGGGTTTTTGCCCTGGATGATGGTGAAAACCTGCAGCAGATTTCGGTTTATGAGGGGGAAACACCGCAAACATGGGCATATGATTCTCTCTCCAGGACATTGATCAGTGCTTTTGCCGATGGGCGGATTGAGCTGAAAACAGTCGAGTACAACACCAACTTCTTGCTCGATGAACAGATCTTGCCCGATGATTTGCAGGAGCTTGAAGTCGGCTCGGTGGTCCCATGGGAGGGTGGCATCGTACAACGCACCCCGGTTGGTCAATTGCGCCAGATCAAGTTGGAGATAACAAGCGAATCGGTTGTTGAAACAGATTATCAGGATATCCGCCGGATATCCATGATCATGACCAATAGTGGGCCGATCCTGACCTATCTGACTGATGATGGTATGTTGCGCATCCAGCGCATGGTGTCCCGGCGCAACCTGCTGACCGGTCAGGTGACAACCACGGTCACCGGCGGATCGATACAGCTGGATTTGACCCAGCGTGGCATGCCCCAGTGGATTGACCTGTCCGGCCGAGGCGATACGGCCTATCTGGCCTGGCCTGATGGTCATCTGGTGCGAATCGACAGTCGTAACTTGAACGATCTGGCGGTTGCTGAGGAACTCAGTCTGATCCCCGACGGTGATGCAACCCTGACGGCACTTTCCTTTCTGATCGGCCGCACCACTCTGGTGGCCGGGGACTCACAAGGACGTTTAAGTGCCTGGTTCCGGACCCGGCCTGAAGGTACAGGCACTTCGGATGGCAGCAAGTTAACCCAAGTACATGATCTTGGGCAGGGGCCCGGCGAGGTTGTCGCACTCGCTCCTTCCACCAGAAGCCGGCTTTTAGCGGCCGGTTATGGCGATGGCACGGTACGTACCTATCACGTGACCAGTGACCAGTTGTTGGTTGAAGAAAAGACCGGGCAAGGTGCCGTTGCAGCCGTTGCCCTGGCGCCGCGCGACAATCTGGTCACTGCGCTGGTGCCGAGCGGCCTGATGGGGTGGCATCTGGACAATAAGCATCCGTCGGCGACCTGGAAAACCCTGTTCGGCAAGGTGCATTACGAGGGGATGAATGAGCCCGGCTACGTCTGGCAATCAACCGGTGGTACCGATGATTTTGAGCCGAAATACAGTCTGGTTCCCCTGATTTACGGTACTCTCAAGGCGACCTTTTTTTCCATGCTGTTCGGTGTCCCCCTGGCACTGCTGGCAGCCATTTACACCAGTGAATTTCTTGAAGATAAACGCCTCAAAGCCCAGGTCAAACCGCTGGTCGAGTTGATGGAAAGTCTGCCTACGGTGGTTCTCGGTTTTCTTGCGGCCCTGGTCTTTGCCGTCTTTGTCGAGGAGAAGACAGCGGGTGTATTGGCGGCTTTTATTACTGTTCCTTTGTGTTTTTCCCTGACTGCTTATCTGTTTCTGTTGCTTCCGATCGATAAATTCGTCCGTTTCTCGCGTTTCCGCTTCTATATCATTATCCTTCTGTCGCTTCCCATGGGGGTTATGACGGCCGATCTGTTGGGTCCGGTACTGGAAAACACTCTTTTTGCCGGTGATATCAAGGCATGGCTGGACGGTCAGGTCGGTACCGGTACCGGTGGCTGGTTTCTGCTGTTTCTGCCCCTGGTCAGCACTGTATTGATCGTTATCTACGGCTTGTTCGTCAATCCCTGGCTGCGCAATAAAACGGCAGGACTGACGCGTTTCGCTACGGTGATGGCGGAAATCGCCAAATATTGTATAGGCATTGTCATTGTTGGGGCTGTTTCCTGGTTGATTGCCACCAGCCTGACCCTGGCCGGTATTGATGTCCGTGGTGATTTCCCCTTCACTGGTCAGATCATGGGAACCTATGTCCAGCGCAATGCCCTGATTGTCGGTTTCGTTATGGGCTTTGCCATTATTCCTGCTGTTTACACCATTGCCGAAGATGCTCTTTCGAGTGTACCAGAGCATCTGCGCGCCGGTTCTCTTTCTTCAGGAGCCAGTCCCTGGCAGACCGCGATCCGCATTATCATTCCGACCGCCGCCAGCGGCCTGTTTTCGGCGGTGATGCTGGGTCTTGGCCGCGCGGTGGGTGAAACCATGATCGTACTGATGGCGACCGGCAATACCCCGGTGATGGAGATGAATATTTTTAACGGGTTCAGAACCTTGTCGGCCAATATTGCGGTCGAGTTACCGGAGGCGGTCATCTACGGCACCCATTTTCGCATCCTGTTTCTGGCTGCCTTGACCCTGTTCCTGCTGACTTTTACGATTAATACAATTGCTGAGGTGATCAGGCAACGTTTCAGAAAAAGAGCATTTCAGCTCTAACGCTGATAGCGATTAGTTTGCTTAGCTGAAGGTACGGCATTAAGAGTATGGAAAAAGATATAAATACAGGCAGTAACAATAATCAACAGCAACCGTCAGTACGGCTTTGGCGCCGTCAGGGCAGCGGCACGTCGGTAGCTTCTCTGGGCCAGCCGATGGTCTGGCTGGCGGGTGGCATGCTGGCGCTGTGCGTTGTCATGATTATCGCGTTGATTCTGCTGGTGGTCGTGCGTGGTATGGCGACCTTCTGGCCCGGACCGGTGACCAGTTATCACACCGTCAACGGTCAGGTGGTTACCGGTGAGGTGACCCGCTCCAGTTCTTATCAACCGCGATCGGAACTGATTGAGACCTTGCCGGCAGCGTACCGTGAACGGGCCGAAAAGATGCTGGCAGAGAACGAAGGCATTTCTGAACGCGTGTTGGTGCGAACCGGCAATTATGAGCTCGACAACAACCACTTCACCTGGGTGAGTGATTTTACCATTGAGCGCATCGAAAAACCGGAATGGTTTGTGGTCATGGAACGCATGACCTGGGGACGCTTTTACGGAGTTCCTGCCGCCTTTTACATCGATGGCGAGCAGATTGCCGATACCCCGGCCACGGTCTGGCAGGAGTATGAGCGCTATCACGACGAGATCCGCAAGCGTTGGAAACAGCGCCGGTCGCTGGAAAGTGAAGAAGTCGGTAAAATCAACCATCAGCAGGAAGCTGTCCGTCTTGACTTGCGCGGTTTCGAGATTGCTGCGCAACAGGCGCGTAATGATCATGGAGTGCGTTCTGAAGAGTTTCGTCAGGCCCAGGATGCTTTAGAACGCCAGCAGGAGATTTTTCAGCAAACCGATGCCAGGCTTGAAGATCAGTATGAAGAAATTCGTGAACAGATCGCTGAACTCAACCGTGAGAATGATCGTTACCAGATCAAAATGGTGACGGTCGACGGTCAGGAAAAGACCATGGGCCTGGCCGAAGTGGTACGTGCCTATCCTGCCAATCAGCTTTCGCTGTTTGAACGTATCGGCGTTTATCTGGATCGCTGGCAGGAATTTCTCCTCGACGATCCACGCGAGGCTAACAGTGAGGGTGGAGTTTTTCCGGCGATTTTTGGAACCGTCGTTATGACCCTGATCATGGTGGTGTTCGTTGTGCCATTTGGAGTGCTGGCGGCCCTCTATCTGCGTGAGTACGCCAAAGCCGGCCCACTGGTCAGTGTTATCCGTATCGCTGTTAATAACCTGGCCGGGGTGCCAAGTATTGTCTACGGGGTTTTTGGCCTGGGGTTCTTCTGCTATCTGGTTGGTGGTACCGTTGATCAATTGTTTTTCAGTGAAAAACTGCCCAACCCGACCTTCGGCACCGGCGGCATCCTCTGGGCCAGTTTGACCCTGGCGCTGTTGACCCTGCCGGTGGTGATTGTTGCGACTGAAGAAGCGCTGGCGGCGGTACCCGGCTCCATGCGTGAAGGTTCTTATGCCTCCGGCGCGAGCAAGTGGCAGACGATCCAGCGCATAGTGTTGCCCAGGGCGATGCCCGGCATCATGACCGGGATGATTCTCGCTATGGCCCGTGGTGCCGGTGAGGTCGCACCACTGATGCTGGTCGGAGCGGTCAAATTGGCTCCGGAACTGCCGATTGACAGTATTGCTCCCTTTGTCCACCTGGAGCGCAGCTTCATGCACCTGGGGTTCCATATTTATGACCTGGGATTCCAGAGCCAGAACAGCGAAGCAGCCATCCCCATGGTGTTTACTACAACCTTACTGCTCATTATGATCATTACCCTGCTTAACGTCGGCGCCATCTGGTTGCGTAATCGCTTGCGGCGCAAATTCGTGGTCAGTGCGGTTTAACTATCTATAAATAAGAAGAGGCAAGTTTGATGGCAACAGCAGATTCAACAGGAACAACCCATAGGGGCAATGATTCGGCCACCGATCCCAGCTATGCTGAGCGTAAAAATCGCGGGCGCTTGCAGGAGATTGCCGCCGGCAAATGGTTCCCACCGGTCGTCGATAAACAACTGGATCAGGAAGATGCGGTTTTGAGCGTGAAGGATTTCTGCCTCTGGTACGGTAAGGCGCAAGCCCTGTTTGATGTTTCGATGAAGGTACCCCAGTCCAAGGTCACTGCCCTGATCGGTCCATCGGGGTGTGGAAAATCGACCCTGCTGCGCAGCGTCAATCGCCTGAATGATCTGGTTGATTCGGTGCGCATCAGTGGTGAGATGAATCTTTACCAGGATTCTATCTACGCCAAGGGGGTGGATGTTATTGAGCTGCGCAAGCGCATGGGGATGGTGGCACAGAAGCCAAACCCCTTCCCCATGTCGATCTATGAAAATGTTATCTATCCGTTACGCATTGACGGTATTCGTGATCGGCGCATTCTTGACGAGGTTTGTGAAAAATCATTGCGTGGTGCCGCTCTTTGGGACGAAGCCAAGGATCGTTTACAACAGAGCGCTCTCGGGTTATCCGGTGGTCAGCAACAACGCCTTTGTGTTGCCCGTGCCATTGCTTCCGAGCCGGAAATGCTGTTGATGGATGAACCTTGCTCGGCCCTAGATCCCATTGCTACCGGGAAAATTGAGGATCTGATTGATCAGTTGCGTGGCGAGTACACCATCCTCATTGTCACCCATAATATGCAACAGGCCGCGCGGGTCAGTGATTATACCGCTTTTATGTATCTTGGCCAACTGGTGGAGTACGGCGCTACAGCGTCACTGTTTAAAAAGCCGCAGCTTAAAGAAACTGAGGATTATATTTCAGGTCGTTTTGGTTGATGGATATACCTCTTTTAGATAGCAGAAAATTGTTCCGCGTTGGGTTTTTCCAACACTAGCCAGCACTATGATGTCAATACAAAACAAAGGAGAAACAGACAATGATCAGATTCAGAAATATCGTGCCCATGCTCATGCTCGTTCTGGTGGCTGTTGTCACTATTGGTTGTGCCGCCAGGGATCTTGACGCCGCCAATCATGCCACAAACTATGATCGACCCGGTTATGTGACCGCTGTTGATGATGGCCGCTTATGGGTTTTTAGTGCCGGTAGTAAAGAAGCGCAAGCCTACACTGCTTCCAAAAGTAAACCGGCCAAACATGTGGTCCGTCCCGGCGCCGGTCCCAATGGCATGACGATCCGTTCCCCTGAATTCGACATTATTGACGGCTATATGATGTCTAAACCTGGTTTTGTTACAGCAGTTCAGGATGGCCGTCTGTGGGTATTCAAGGAAGGCAGCAAAGAGGCGGATGCTTATATTACCTCCAAGAGTAAACCGGCAAAGCATGTGGTACGTCCCGGTGCCGGACCCAACGGCATGACGATCCGCTCGCCTGAATTCGACATTATTAACGCTTATCTGGCAACCAAGTAACTTTAGACAGATATGGTTGTATAAGCCAATGAGAGAGTTATGACTCAGATTTTTTTTCGTGAAATCAAACGTTTGAAAACCCTGCTCCTTGAGCAGGGTGAAGCGGTGGAAGAGCAGGTCAGGCTGGCAAAAAAGGCCCTGCTTGGTATGGATTTGACACTGGCCGCAGAGGTTATTGCTAATGATGATGCCATCGATCAGCGTGAGGTTGATCTGCAGGAGGAGTGCTTCAAGTTATTAGCATTGCACCAGCCGGTGGCAGTAGACCTGCGTTTTCTTGTCGCAGTGCTTAAATTCAATAATGACCTCGAGCGGATCGCCGATCTGGCCGGTAACGTTGCCAAGCGCACAATCAAAATGCAGGAACTTGGTGATAGCGAACTGGTTTACGATTTTGCCGAAATGTCGTCTATCGCCCGGCAGATGCTGCATCAGGCGATGGCCGCATTGGTGGATATTGATGCGGAGGCCACGGGGGATGTGTTCAACCTTGAAAAAAGTCTCAACCGTCTGCACAAGAGCAACTCCAATATCATCCGCCAGACCCTGAAAAAGAACCCGGAGCGGGCTGAATCCCTGGTCCATCAACTGGTCATCTCCCGAAATATGGAGCGAATTGGGGATCTGGCGACCAATCTGGCCGAAGAGGTGATCTATGTCGCCCGTGGAGAAATCGTTCGCCACAGCGATTCTCCCCTGTAGATTTCATCTCTTTGTGCTCTGACCTCGAATGATCAGGGCTGGATTATGATAAAAGGGTGATTCCGTTTACGTAACGGGATCACCCTTTGCTGGTTTTGGAGCCTTAAGACAAAATCAGGGTGGTTCAGTGCATGATGTCAATGCCGAAAAACGCGGGATTAAACATCAGCATCATCAGGACAATAATCTGAATCAGAATAAAGGGGATCACCCCGCGATAGATCTGTAGCGTCCTGACCTCAGGTGGAGCAACCCCTTTCAAATAAAACAGACTGAACCCGAATGGCGGTGTGAGAAATGATGTTTGCAGATTCATGGCAATCAGAATGGCAAACCACACCGGATTGATGCCGATGGCTTCGGCTATCGGAACCAGAATCGGAACAATAATATAGGAGATTTCAACAAAATCGATGAAGAAGCCGAGCACCAGGATGGCAACCATTGACAGGATGATAAAGCCCCATTTCTCTCCCGGCAAGCCCAGCATAAACGACTCAACAATTTCCTCGCCACCGGTGTAGGAAAAAACCATGGAGAAGGCTGTTGCCCCGATCAGAATCCCGAAGACCATCGCAGTAACGGTGACGGTTCCCAGGGCGGCTTCATGGAGCATTTTAAAAGAAAAGGAGCGATAGAGCAGCGCCAGAACAATGGCACCGATACAGCCGACAGCAGAAGACTCCGTCGGGGTTGCAATCCCGGCAAAAATTGACCCCAGCACGAGGACAATGAGAATCAGCGGCGGCGCCACGGCCAGCAGAGCGTTCAAGATCTGTTTAGCTTTGCTTTCAGTGCTTTGAACCGACACCGGGGGGGCAATATCTTTCATGAAAAAGGCGGCGATAAGAATAAATAAAATATAGCCGACCACCAGAGCAAGACCGGGAAACAGCGCTGCTTTAAAGAGATCTCCAACCGGCAGCTGAAAAACATCTCCCAGAATAATCAGAATAATGGAGGGCGGGATAATCTGCCCCAGGGTTCCGGCTGCGCAGATTGTTCCGGTCGCCAATTCCTTGTTGTAGCCGTATTTCAGCATCACCGGCAGTGAAATGACCCCCATTGCCACAACGCTGGCTCCGACAACCCCGGTTGAGGCGGCGAGCAGTGTGCCGACGAGAATGGTGCTGATCGCAAGTCCTCCCCGAACCTCGCCGAAGAGAAAACCCATCGATTCAAGCAGGCGCTCAGCCAGCCGGGTCTTCTGCAGGATAATTCCCATAAAAATAAACAGTGGAACAGCCATCAGGATGGTGTTCTGCATAATGGAGAAGATGCGAAAGGGCATAAACCCGAACATATCTTTACCAATGGTAAAGCCTTGTAAAATGGTTCCACCGTACTGCAGTGACTCGACAATTCCGCCAATCATCGCAAAAAAAACCGAGACTGCACCGAAGGTAAAAGCGACTGGAAAGCCGAGCAACAACATCACCAGAGCCGCAAAGAACATGATAATACCAACCATGTTATGCCTCCATTGATGAGCATGAATGGGCTCGGTAACGGTTGATGTTTTTGATGATAAAGCCGACATTGATGAACAGCAGCAGGTAGAAGGAGAGAGGAATCATTGCCTTGATCAGCCAGCGGTAGGGCAGGCCGCCGGGATCACCACTGCCTTCACCACTGCGGTAGGACTCCAGGACAAATTCTGTCGATCCGGTTGCAATCAGTAGTGAGACCGGAATTAAAAACACCACAGCACCAAACAGGTTGATCAGTGCCCGGGTCTTTGGCTGCAGACGGTCATAGATGACATCGACCCTGACGTGTCCGTCTTCTTTTAACGCATATGAAATACCAAGCAAAATAATCAGGGAGAAAAAATGCCACTCAAGTTCCTGCATGCCGATGGAACCAGTGCGGAAGAAATAGCGCATCACGACGTTGTAAAAAACATTTAACATCATGATAACCATGAGGATTCCACAAAAATGACCGATCCAGTCGGCAACTTTGTCGAAATAATATTCCGCTTTTAAAAGCATTTTCGTTCCTTAGGGTACAGGTATGACACAAAAAAACCGCCTTTTAATTGTCTGGTCAAGAAGTACCAAAAAAAAAGACGGTGCCAGAAAATATGTGGTTGGTCAGAATATTTTTTAAAGCAACGCGCCGATTGATGCAGCCTTTGTTTAGATGCCCTCCGGTGAGGGTCAATTGGCCGTCACCGGAGGGGCAAGTTTTATTCAACCAGGTTGTCCTTCAGGTAATCAAAGTCTGAAATCTGGGTCCAGACCCGTGCTTTTTTCTGATACTCCGCCTGTGATTCAATAGTTTCTTTGAAGAGCGGGTACTCATCAGACATCTGTTTGAGCAGCTTCTGGTTTGCTGCTTTCATGGCATCGATAATATCCTTAGAGAAGGTTTTAATCTTGATGTGGGGATATTCTGTTGCGATTGCATCCCAGGCAATAGCGCTTTCATGATAGTTCTGCGCGTACATATCATAGGATGCTGTGCGCATGGCGACCCTTAACATCTCCTTGTAATTTTCCGGCAAGGCTTCAAAGGCTTTCTGGTTGACCAGATACTGCAACTCGGTAGCCGGCTCATGCCAGCCGGTGTAATAATAAGGCGCGACTTTGTGGAAACCGAGCTTGATATCCATTCCCGGGCCAACCCATTCAAGGGCATCAATGGTTCCACGCTCAAGAGCGGTGTAAAGCTCGCCTGGTGCTATGTTGGTGACTACGGTGCCCAGTTCCGCCAAAACCTCTCCGGCAAATCCTGGAATGCGCATTTTCAGACCTTTGAGGTCATCCAGTGTGTTGATTTCCTTGCGAAACCAGCCACCCATCTGATTGCCGGTATTGCCTCCCGGAAAGGAATACATATTGTGCGGTGCGTAGGCTAGCTGCATCAACTCCATGCCGCCACCGTAATAAAACCAGGCATACTGCTCAGGCGCCGTCATGCCGAAAGGCATGGTGGTAAAGGGAAGTAGATTGACGTCTTTGCCTTTCCAGTAATAAGAGGCGGTGTGAGCCATTTCGTACTGACCGGCCTTGACCATGTCGAGGACACCAAAAGGAGATTTGTGCCGGTTGGCCGAATCGATGCGGATGATGAAGTTGCCATCGCTCATCTTTTCGACCATCTGGGCCATGCTTTCAACGGAAGTGGTAAAGGGGTGCAGGGTTTGGCCCCAGGTCATCGCCAGTTTCCACATCACCTTTTTGTCAGATGCATGCGCATTAAGGGCAACAGCCGCAATCAGCACCAGCATGATGACTATTTTTCTCCAGTTTTTCATCCTCGACTCCTTATCCTTGGCAAGAGGTTCTCTGAAATACTGTTATAAATCAGAGATTAAGGACACAAGGTACCAGATTATTTATAAAAAACTCAAGAGATAAGTTGTTTTTTTATCGTTTATCCAATACAGAAAGGGCGCCGGTAAAAAGCAGTTTAAGTATGTGCCGATTGGTTTAACCAATAATAATCGGGAGAGCTGAACAGGCGAAATCTATCCCTTTTTGAGTCCTGCTGTGATTATTGCAGTTAGTAGGTGTGACGAATGATTTCACCATCAATCATGTACAGCACATCTTCAGCAATGTTGGTGGTCAGATCCGCGACCCGTTCGAGATGGCGTGATACTGACAGGTATTCGATGAGGGGATCAAGCTGCTCAGGGTATTGACGAATCCGGTTTTTCACCAGACCATAGTTTTCCCTGTGCATGGCATCAACTTCATCATCCAGTTGACAGACCTCTCGCGCCAGATCGATGTCAAGATGAACCAGCGAGTCGAGACTTTTTTTGAGCATACTTTCAACTTTTGCTGCCATGTCAAACAGAGCAAAAGGGATGGGGATGGGAGTAAATGTCGCCAGGCCTTGCGTGCGCTGGGCAATGTTCGCGGAGATGTCGGAAATCCGCTCCAGATCGTTATTAATTTTCAATACTGCTACGATAAAACGCAGGTCGATGGCTACCGGTTGGTGCAGCGCCAGAATCTTAAGGCATTCCTCTTCAAGATCAACCTCCATTTCATTGACTTCAGCATCCCGTTTAATAACTCCTTCGGCGAGATCTGTGTTCGTCTGTTCAAGGGAATGGATCGCCTGATGAAAGCTCTCTTCAACCACTGCTGAAAGGGTAAGGATCCGTTTTTTTAAGTCATCAATGTGCCGTTGGAGAAACTGGGGCATGCTGGTTAGTCCTCTTGGTCTGAGATGTTTGTTTGCATTACTTCGTTACTTTATTATCTGCTGAAAGGTTGTTGCCCGGTTCTGTTTTTAGTGGAATCTGCAGGGAAAAGGTGCTCCCTTCGCCGGGTGTGCTGGTGACCGTTACTTCGCCACCGTGGGCCTGGGCGATATGTTTCACAATGGCCAGCCCCAGTCCGGTTCCGCCAAGTTTGCGACTGCGCGCCTTGTCGGCCCGATAAAAACGTTCAAACAGCCGTGGCAGGTGGACCTTCTCGATGCCGCACCCCCAATCACGCACATTGATGGTGGTTTTGTTGTCGCCATGACTTGCTTCAATCAGCACCTTGCCTTGCTGCTGACTGTATTTGATGGCGTTGGTCAGTAGATTGATCAGCGCCTGTTCCAGCAACGGGGCGTTGATCGGGATGCGAAGGTCAGGGGGACAGCTATGCTCTATATGCACCTGTTTCTCAGCCGCCAGATTGGCGCAGGCCTGCACTGCAGCATTGATGACAGTCGTGAGACTCATCGTTGTGAGGGGGAGCTCCTGCTGGTCACTGTCCTGTTCAATGCGGGCAAGGATCAGCAGATCATCAATGATGTCGTTGAGACGGTCGGCCTGGCGCATCATAATCTCAAGAAACTGCGTGGCGCTGTCCGGATCGGCAATGGCACCTTCCTGCAGGGTTTCGACGAAACCTTTGATGGCGGTGATGGGTGTTTTCAGCTCGTGAGACACGTTGGCAACAAAGTCGCGGCGGACATTTTCCAGGCGCCGCAATCGGGTGACATCATTGAGAACAATCAGGGCGCCAAGTTCCTGTCCCGATTCTCCGCGCAACAGGGAACCGTGGGCCTGGAGATAGAGATCTTCGTCGCCGTGCAGGACAATATCGTCTTCAACCGGATCGCGCGCAGAAAGGGCCCGCCGGACAAAGCGCTGCAGATCGGCTTTACGGATGGCCTCCTGAATACTGCGTCCCTCAACTTCTTCAGGGGTGACGCCAATCAGTGCCGCAGCGGCCCGGTTAATGCGGATGATGCGCTCGCTGGTATCGACTGCCAATACTCCTTCAACCATACTGGCTAGGACCGCTTCCTGTTCGTTGTGCTGACGAACAACGGTGCGCATGCGCTGGTCGAGTTCGTAGGCGGTGGTATTCATGGCGGTCGCCAGGGCAGCGATTTCTTCAGAACCGCGCACCCGCAGACGCTCGGTCAGTTCGCCGCGGGCAAAGCGCTCCGCGCCCCGACGCATTTCTTCTAACGGACGGCTGATGCGACGACTGATATAGATCCCGATCAGGGTCGCAATCAGCATGACAACAAGGCCACTGATGATAATCTGCCGATAAACAATGCCAAGGGTCTGATCAATGATGGTGACCGGTAACGCGGCGCGAACTACGCCAAGCAGTTGACCCTGATTTTGTACCGGAATCGCGACGTACATCATGTTTTTATGGACGGTGTTACTGTAGCGGGTGGCCTGTCCGATCGAGCCGGCCAGAGCAATGGCAATTTCCGGCCGCAGGGCGTGGTTCTCCATGCGCTCAGGGACCTCGAGTGAGTCGGCAAGAACGGCCCCGGATGGCAGGATGAAGGTAAAGCGGGTTCCTGTTTCTTTACCAAGGCGGATGCTTAATTCGTCAAGACGATCGCTGTGGTTAAGAGCGAAAGAATCCTCAATCTGGAAGGCCGCGAGTCTGGCCTGGGCTTCCAGTCCGGCCGCTGTTTCTTCGAGGTAAAAATTGCTTAAGTTGCGCGCAAAAAGCCAGGTCAGCAGCAACAGGGTGAGCAGGATAAGGAACAAAAATGCCGGCAGAATCTGCCATACAAAACGCAGGCGCATCATTGATCCTTAAAGCGATAGCCGACACCGCGAACGGTCTCGATGATTTTTCCGGCAGGCCCAAGTTTTTTGCGCAGGCCGACAATCTGGACGTCGACGGCGCGATCGGTGACCGAATAATCGTCCCCACGTACCGCATTGACAATCTGGTAGCGGGTAAAGACCCAGCCGGGGCGGCGTGCGAGCAGATAAAGAACGCGGAACTCGGTAAAGGTGAGATCGACCGGTTGGCCATCGACCAGCACCTCATTGCGACCGGGATGGATACTGATCGAGCCAATGTGCAACGACTCACCCTCATCTGTCGCGCTGTCATTGTCGCGCTCGCGGCGACGCAGCACCGCCTTTAAGCGTGATGACAGGACACGTGGGCTGAAGGGCTTGGTTACGTAGTCATCAGCGCCCAGCTCGAGCCCGGTGACGATATCGTGTTCTTCCCCCTTGGCGGTGAGCATGACAATGGGAATAGCGGCGGTTGCTTTGGCGCTTTTTAAAGCACGGCAGACTTCCAGCCCATCAATCCCCGGCAGCATCAGATCGAGAACGATCAGGTCGGGACTCTCGGCTCGGGCGGCGTTCAAGCCCTCTTCGCCGGTCTGCGCACAGGTGACCTTGAACCCTTCTTTGATCAGGTTGTAGTGCAACAGCGCGAGGATGTCTTCCTCATCTTCAATGACCAGAATATGTTCTTTCCCCATGGCACCTCCAAGTGCGTCATTTTCTCTTAATTTTCGAATAATTACTATCGTACTGTTAGGGTTTGATGAGGAATGCGCAAAAAGGTCTGAAACTAAGTATATGTTGAAGGTCTGAAACTGAACAGCGGTCACCAGGTTAATAATAGGAAATTGCGTCGCAACCGCGTAAAAAAATCATTGACATAAAAACTCAGAGGTCTATATTGTGCATATACACAAAACCTTAAGGAGGTTCCTATGAAAATCTGTTTTCCGGTACAAAATGATCAGGGTCTTGACAGCAAAGTATTTGGCCATTTCGGTTCAGCACCACAATTTGTTGTGGTCGACAGTGAAACCCGTGAAGTCGGGCAGGTGATCAACCGTGACCTTAACCATCAGCATGGCTCCTGCAGCCCCCTCAAGGCTCTGGGTGGTCAGGTGGTTGATGCTATTGTCGTAGGCGGCATCGGCGGCGGCGCCCTGATGGGCTTGCGTCGTGCCGGCATGACGGTCTACCAGGCGTCAGCTGCCCGGGTAGTCGACAATCTGGATCTGCTGGCAAGCAATCAGTTGAATGAAATTGGTGACGACATGGTGTGCAGTAGCCACGGCCATGGTCATGGTCAGGGCAAAGGCCAGGGACACGGACACGGGCATGATCATTCCCACAGTTGTTGTCACTGATTGTTAGCGTTATCAATGCGCTGGCGGCTATCCGTTCTTTGGATAGCCGCTCTTTTTAAGGAGCAACATGTCACCGCGCCCTAAAAAACATCGCCACTGTTCCTGTCCGCACCGTCCAACCTTCGCTTCGGTGTATAAGCCTGCCGGTATCTCAATGAACGATCTGTCACAGGTTTTTTTGCCGGCTGATGAGCTTGAGGCCTTGCGTTTGTGTGACGGGCTGGGGTTGACCCAGGAAGAAGCGGGCGAAAAAATGGGTATTTCCCGCGGTACCGTCCAGCGATTGGTCAGCACTGGCCGCAAAAAGTTGATCAATGCCATTGCCGCCGGCCAGGCGTTGATTATTGAAACAGCGCTGGAATCGGCTTCAGGTGAAACGAGGGATTAGGATGAATGATTGTTGTGGCTGTCTGAGCTGTACCGTCTATCAGGGCGGAGAGTGCCTCAAAGGTAATGACTTCAGTGCGATAAGTGAGCAGAGCAGAGAAGCCTATCTGGATGTTGAATCTGCAAAAATATTTAAAGTTGCTGCCGAGGTTGAAGCAGAACACTACATGGAGTGGAATCGGCTGGAAGAGCTGATCGGGTTTTTTCAGAAGATGGATTGGCATCGGGTCGGCATCGCCAACTGTATCGGTTTGGCTAAGGAGACCGACCAACTGGCACGGATTCTCTCACGCCATTTTGAAGTGTTCACGGTTTGCTGCAAAAACAGTGGCATTGATAAAGATGATTACAGCATGCCCCATATCAAGCCTGATCGTTATGAGGCCAGCTGCAATCCGGCGGGGCAGGCCTTCGTTCTAAAAGACAACCGCACCGATGTCAATATCATCGTCGGCCTCTGTGTCGGTCACGATATGCTGTTCAATCAATACTCCCACGCACCGGTTACCACTTTTGCTGTCAAAGACCGGGTCCTTGCCCACAATCCCCTCGGAGCCATTTATTCCGGCTATTGTCTGCGCAAGCTGACGGGGTAGGAATAAACCCTACGGCTTTTTTTTTTGCAGTAGCAGGATACGCGAACTGTGGCTGGTGAGGATCTTGAAGCCGTATTGTCGGCAGATAAAATCAAAGGAATTCAGGTGATAGAAACTGACGTGGGTCGGGTCGGTTTTATAATACCAGGTGCGAAAATCGATCTGTTCGTGCCATAGTTCGGTCATGATAAAAAGGTATCCCCGCGGCTGCAAAAGCGAATTCAGGCGCGACAGTTCGGCGGCCGGGGAGTGAAAATGCTCGAAACATTCGGTCGCAAAAATAAAATCAAACGGCCCTTGTGGATCCTCTGAAAAAAAAATGGGGTCGTAGTTATGGCAATGAATCCCTTCCCGCTCCAGTAGCACGCTCAAAGTCGGACCGGGGCCACAACCGTAATCAAGTCCGCGCATGGCCGGGGTCAAATAGGGCAGGCCCGGTTGAATGATCCGCTGTAAAAATGCTACATAACCCAAATGCTCGGGGCTGTTCTGATGAAATGTGTAGACCTCTTTTTCTTGCTCGGTAGTGGGCAAGGCGTCCCGATCGACGAAAACCAGATCACAAAAGCGACAGTGCCAGTAACGACGGTTTTTGCGGGTCTCGAAGATCAGATGCTTGCTGCCGGCACAGCGGCACAGCGGGCAGACTTGTGGAGTTGTTGTTGTCTGGTGCAGGTTACGATTCATCGGGCTCTGCAGGTAGAGGAGGTATCAGGGGCGTCTAACAACTTTTTCTAACACTATTTTTGTGGGGGAGCAAGCCTGTGGCGGAATGCGTGTAAAATGAAAGAGTAATCGTATCTGTTCAGCACCGGATCGGGAATCCTATGTCAAGGGACACTTTTCTTCATCCATGACCGCTTGTTGTCGCCGTCCATGGCGACAAACACCCTTGCCATAGGACCCCCGACCCTGCGCAAGGATAGAACTGAACTGGTAAAGAGGAATCTAGAAAAATAATGTTTATCCGATCATTCAGGATGTTAAAGTGGCGGCTATGAAAAAAATCATCCTTTTTGACCACGACGGGGTGCTGGTTAATACTGAGCACTGGTACTACATGGCCAACAAAAGGGCGCTGGCGGAGCTGGAGATTGACCTGCCCCTGTCAGTCTATCTGGAGTTGATGGCGGACGGCATCAAGGTCTGGACCCTGGCCCAGGCGGTCGGAGTTGACGGTCAGCGGATCGATGCTGCTCGTGCCCGGCGTGACAACTATTATCAACAGTATCTGGTCACCGAAGATATCGAGATCAGTGGTGTCACAGATACCCTCAAAGAGCTTTCCGCTGTCTGTCGCATGGCGATTGTCACTACTTCCCGCCGGGTAGATTTTGAGTTGATCCATCGCGACCGGCGGATAATCGACTATATGGATTTTATCCTGACGGTTGAAGATTACCCCCGCGCCAAACCCCATCCAGATCCTTATCTGAGTGCTTTACGCCGCTTCCAGGCTGCAGCAGATCAAGCTATTGTGGTCGAGGATTCCGCCCGCGGGCTGAAGTCCGCCGTGGCGGCGGGCGTTGACTGTATTATTGTACATAATGACTTCACCGCCAGCCATGATCTCTCAGCGGCGACGCGGAAAATTGGAGATATCCGGGAGTTGCCGGTGATGATGAAGGCCCTTGCATAGCGGGGCGGTTGAACTGGCTAAAGTGGTGGCTATTGTACCTGTCTTTGAGGCTCCCGGAACACAACATTCAACGGTTAAAATGGAGATCCCATGCGGATATTTCTGGTCATCTGTATCCTGCTGATATCAGGCACGGTGTCGGCCTCAGCGCAGGGTTTGATTCAGGTTAAACCCTTGTACACCACCAACCTGTCCCCGATCATTCAGGTCTACGGCCTGCCGGCGGCTGAAGCAGGCAATCTCACGCCAACGGACAAACTGTCATTACGGGTTGTTACCGAGACGGCAAGCCACTACACGAAAGATGATAAGGGCGCCGAATCGGTCCTCTTTGATGGCGAAACCAGCCGCGCCATCGTCTCCATGCGTTATGGTTTGGCTCAGGGGTGGGAGGTTGGCGTTGATGTACCGATGGTCTCCCATGACGGCGGTGTACTTGACAGCTTCATTGAAGGCTGGCATGACTTCTTCGGTCTGCCGCAAGGTGGACGTGACCGCGCGAGCCGTGATCAACTGCGGTATTCCTACCAGCGCAACAACTCTTCCGCCCTTGATTACTCCGGCAGTAACGGTGGTTTCGGCGATCTTTCCCTGTTTGCTTCCTATCAATTGCTCACGCCTGTACCGGTTGAGCGCCGCAGTGTCGCACTGCGCGGTGGCATCAAATTACCAACCGGCAACAGCAGTCGCTTGCGCAGCAGCGGTGCAATGGATGCTCATCTGCGATTGACCACCAGTGATGCCGAGACCTTAGGGCAATGGAATACCACCCTGTTCGCCAGTGGCGGCGTCTTGTGGCTGGGCAAGGGGGATATTCTGGAGGATCAGCAGCGCCGCTGGGTCGGCTTTGGCAGTGTCGGCGTCGGCTGGATGCCAGTGTCCTGGATCGATTTCAAGCTTCAGCTTGATGGTCATACCTCCTTTTACGACAACAGCAACTTAACCCAGATCAACTCATCATCGTTGCAGTTGGGTATCGGAGGCTCATGGCATTTTTCCGAGCAGGTCAGCCTGGATCTGGCGGTCATTGAGGATGTTGTTGTTGGTAGCGCCGCTGACGTGGTATTCCACAGCGCCTTGAATTGGCGATTTTGAGTGTTATGATCATGGCGCATCTGTTCTTATCACCCTTTGCGCCTCACACCCCACGGATTCAGGAGTCAGGGGATCGATGTTTGTAAGTGATGACGAATTACTGTGGATGTTAAGGCAACTCTACGGTCGGAGATTCAGAGAGGAAGAACTGATCCGTAAATTCAGAAATCGTGGCATATCCAGTTTATTGCCATATATTGCTGGAATAGAATCACTCTACAATCACCTTGAAGATAGGACGGACGTTGTAAAAAAAGCTGTTGGTGCGTTAGAGGCCAGAATCAACAGGGAGATTGATCCCGACCTTTTTTCAACCACAATATCCTTTGCTGATTTGCAAGATCAGCTGCTGCCAACCCTGATCCGCTCCATCGAGGATGAGGATTCTTCTGCTTTGGAAAAAGGGGCGAGGATCAGCGTACGACGGGATAGTGACAGTCGTTACGTCAGGCCCGGCAGCGAAGGTTTTATCACCGAAAAACTCGATGGTTCATCAAGGGTCCGGTTTTACTCTACCGCCGGGCCCTATGGTACTGACACCATTTCAACCGAGATTCCTGATCAGGAACTTCAGCCGTTGACCGTAGAAAACCTGATTGTCCGACATGGTGATGTTCCTGGTGTGGCGCAGTATTTCTATAACGATTCCTTTTTAAGGGCGATGAAATCAAGCCTTGATCCTGCCGTCTATTCTTTTACCGCAAGCCTCGCCGTTCAATTCCTGCTTGATGCGGGTTTCCTGAAGGTTGATGGGGACGAGCTTGTCGGCGTGCTGGACCGGATTTTCCCGATACTTGCCCCCGGCTTTGATCGAGCCTACCAGGATCCCAACCTGTTCAGTTCTTCAACCTTATCCTGTCCGCCATCTGAGCGCAAAGCCCACGTCTTGCGTCTGGAGTTGACCACCGGCTGTGATTACAACCGCTGTACTTTCTGCTCTGAATATACTGACCTGCCCGCCGTAACCAAATCCTTTGATCAATTCAAAGATCATGTCGACCGGGTTGCTGATGTTATTGGTTCAGAAAAATCACGGATTCAACGGTTATTTATCGGCAGCGGCAATTCCTTGGGGGTAGATAGCAGGTTACTGGTGCGATGCTTAGATTACGCGACCGACGTTTTTAAGCCGGAGAAAATTTCCCTGTATGGCCGGACAACTTCCATCCTGGAAAAATCCGGTGACGAGCTGAATAGACTCAAGCAAGCCGGGTTGTCCCTGATTTACTGGGGACTGGAAAGCGGGTCAGATGAGGTTCTGGATTATATCAACAAGGACTGCACCTGCGAAGATATGATTGAAGCGTCGAAAAAGTTGGCTGCAGCGGGTATCGAGGTGTCTGCGATGTTGATGCCGGGGGTGGGTGGTTTGAAGTTTTCGCAACGCCACGTTGAGGGAACCCAGGAACTATTGCACAATATGGACATTAAGTATCTGACCCTACTCTCGATCAATCCGGCAGAGTCGTCATTGTACGAAAGAAATATGCAATCCGAAGTCGATAACCGTCACCTGACCTGTGATGAAGTCAATATCCAGATCTACCGGCTTCTGGAAGGGTTAAGGCCAATGGGTTTTCACGTCGGTATGTTTACCGATGAAATTGATCAGGCCAGCAGCAATACCATGCGATTTAATTGCCATTTTACCGAGGCTAACAAGGAAATTTTATTGCGGAACTTTTGGAATACGCAGGGGTGAATATTTTTATCTCAGGGGTTGGTTTTGTGAATAGAACTTTGAGTCTGCCGTCCAACAGTGTAGTATGCCGGATTCATGACATTGTAAGAGTGTGATTATCACTGTACACAATATAAGGAGGTGTTTATGTCGGTTAACAAGGTCATTCTGGTAGGTAATCTCGGTAAAGATCCGGAGCTGCGCTATACCCCGTCCGGTACAGCGGTGGCGACTTTCTCGTTGGCAACCACAGAGCGTTACAAGGATCGTGACGGCCAGCGGCAGGAAAAAACCGAGTGGCACAATATTGTCGCCTGGCGGCAACTCGCGGAAATCTGTGGCAAATTCCTGCACAAGGGGAAGCAGGTTTACATTGAGGGGAAAATCCAGACCCGCTCCTACGATGATCGTGACGGCAACAAGCGTTACATCACCGAGATTGTCGTTGATCAGATGCAGATGCTCGGCAGCAAGGATGACGGTCAGCAGGGGGGTGGCGGTTACGGTGGCCAGCAGGACAGGGGCAATGCTTCCTCCCAGCGCAGTGGTCAACAGTCTTCTGGCGGCAGTTCAAACAAAGATGATTTTGAAGAGCCGGCATTCAACCCGGATGATGAAATCCCATTTTAATTTTACCCTTTTAAAAATGGTGAAATAGCAGGCTCAATCTCTTTGACGATAAGGGATTGAGCCTTTTTTGTGATGAGAAAAGGGTTGAGCCTGAAAACGATGGGATGAAAGGAATTCCCGGTTGAAGAATTTCAGATTAAAAACGACGGGATCGCTCGACTGGCTGGTAAAATTGCAAAGATGACATGACCTTTTGCACAATTTGCAATCGTAACCAAAGTTTGCGCGGCGTTCTTTCATATTCCTGCCTTATCGTATGTCAAAATACTTTACAGTGTCAGGATATTTAACGCTCGATTCATTTTGCACCGGTAAGACACCTTACTTGGCAAGGACAACTCCAGTATAGGGCAAATTAACAGGGACTGGAGCCGGAGCTGGATTGTCCTTTGCTGATATCGTAAGAAATTCAATACGATCCTGGTGCTATGGAAATACCATCTAGCAAAATGCAGGCCATCTAATTAGATTCTATATTTCCATAAGTTGTGCAGCTTTAATCCGCTGGCCGATGATGTGTAAAGTTTTTCGACATGATTTTTTGGGTTCGCGACGGGACAAGTAAAAAGGCAACAGATGAGCTGACTTAAAAGGAGGCTGATCAGGCAAAGTCCTTTCTCAAAGTAGTTTTCCTGCGCTGGTCTGTTATTATCATAGTAACTGTGAAGGATAGGTGCGCAAAGCCTCAGGAGGTGTCGTTATGAAAAAGTTAGCTTTATCGATGCTGGTGCTGGCGTTGGTCGTCAGTGGATGTGCTCCTTCAGCCGGGCCGCGTGAGCAGACCGGGACTTTGCTCGGGGCCGGAAGCGGCGCCTTGCTTGGAGCCCAGGTTGGTGGCGGCCGTGGACGGCTGTTGGCAGTGGCGGTGGGAACCCTGGCGGGGGCCCTGATTGGCCAGGATATCGGGCGGACCCTGGATCAGGCCGACATGTTGATCATGCAGCAGAATGCTCAGTATGCCCTGGAGCATGCCCCGACCCAGACATCAACGCCCTGGCGGAATCCCGACAGTGGACACCGTGGGGAGTTGACACCGTTAGAAACCTACCAGACCAGTTCCGGGCAATATTGTCGTGAGTATCAACAGACGGTATGGATCGGCGGGGAGAAACAGCAGGCCTATGGCACCGCCTGTCGGCAGCCGGATGGAAGCTGGAAGATTATCCGCTAAAGGTGTTGATGCGGGACCTTAGTCCGGTGACACAAAACCAATGAGTTTCATAATTGGTTTTGTGTCACCAAGTTATATACGCTTTTTTTAACCTGCGTCTGTACAAAGCCAGACCTGCCAGACCGCTGCCGAAAAGGAGCAGGGTGCCGGGCTCGGGGACGGGCTCACTTCCTTCTTGTTGATAAACAAAATACTGATCTCCAATAATCAAAGATTGTCC
>JAWOFG010000180.1:0-8204 GCA_046482365.1 Pelovirga sp.
GGAGTCAGGTTGTCATCCGGTACCCCGGCGTCCCTGAGAACCTGCAGCAGGATTTTTTGGTCCTGCACTTGCTCCAGGTGTTTTTCGGGGATACTGTCAGTTGCAGTGGTTGGTGTTTTTTCTTCACCCGCTGTTACGGCATCAGAAGGGGCGGGCTCTGGTGAGGGAGATGCAGAGGGTTCAAGAGGCGCTGATTCCGCTGTTTCAACTGCCGGGGGCGGTTCAATTTCCAGTACTGCCGGTTCAGGGGGGGGCGGCGGGGCAGTGGTCCGGGTTGGGGCACACGCACCGAGAACGAGCAGCAGACAGATCGATAGGCAGTAAGGCAGCAATTTCATCTCAGTTCCTCTTGGGCGTCGACAGTGTTTATGTCAGGTTGACAACTTGAAACACACTGATAAATCAAATTCTAGAATAGTAATCGCGATTGTCAAAAAAATATGTCGATTAAAATCAGATCAGGTCGTATTTTTTGGCCTGGTAGCGAAAGGCATCATAAGTGAGATCAAGCAGCTTCGCAGCTTTGGTCATGTTGCTGCCGGTTCGTTCAAGCGCCTGGCGTAACAGCTCGCGCTCCACTGTTTCCAGGGATATGCCTTCTTCAGGCAACAGGATGTGAAAGTTTTTTCGCCGTTCCGGTATTTTATTGGCCTGCCCGCCGACAGCCAGAGGCAGATGTTCGACAGTCAGCTCGTCTGTTTCCTCCATGACCACACAGCGTTCGATAATGTTACGCAGTTCACGAATGTTGCCGGGCCAGTCGTAGGCAACCAGTAGATTCTGCGCATCCGGACTGATTTTTGTGATTGGCGCTTTACTGTATCTTTGAGCGAAACTCTCAAGAAAAAACTTTGTCAGCAACAGCACGTCTTTACCACGGTCTTTTAACGGCGGCAGATCAATAGCAAAAGAGTTGAGCCGATAGAAGAGGTCTTCGCGAAAACTCCCCTGTTCCATCTGTTTTTTCAGATCGCGATTAGTGCAGGCAATGACATTAACATCAATCGGCAAGTCCACTTTTCCACCAACCCGGCGAACCGTTCGCTCTTCAAGTACCCGCAGCAGTTTGCCCTGTAGATCAAGGCGCATATCGCCAACCTCGTCAAGCAGCAGGGTGCCGCCGTCAGCTAGTTCAAAAACACCTTTTTTATCGCTTTTGGCATCGGTAAAAGCACCTTTGACATGACCGAATAACTCGCCTTCAATCAGATTTTCCGGCAGAGCCGCGCAGTTAATGGCGATATAGGGGGTATTGTCCGCATGGCCGGCGTTTTCAAAGCGCCATTGGTGAATGCGGCGTGCCAGTACTTCTTTGCCGGTACCCGATTTACCGGTGATCAGAACCGATGACACCCCGGCCTGTGCAATTTTGTGGGCATCGTTGACCAGTTTCTGGATAACGGCTGATTCACCGACAAGCATTTTTTCCAGGGATGTCGCTGACGTCTTTTTGAGATAGTCCACCTCATCGCGCAGCCGGGCGTTGGCCAGCAGCTGGGCAATGACGATTTTTATTTCCTCAACATTAAAAGGTTTGTTCTGGTAGTCGGAGGCCCCGTAGCGCAGCGCCTTGATGGCCGATTCACTGGAGTCGTCACTGGTCAGCATGACTACAGGAAAACGGGCGTTTTCCTCCTGCAACAAGTGCAGTAGATCAAGGCCGTTGAGCTCTTCGCGTAAATCAACGTCAAGCAGCACCAGGTCCGGTTGCCAGTTCATGATTTTTTCGACGGCCCCTTTTGCTGAATGCAATATCTGGGTAGTATAGCCGTCCTTGGTCAATGCGCGGGCCAGCATGGAGATAATCAGCTCATCATCATCCACCATCAGGATGCGCCCTTTTTTACTCATGGTGCTCTCCTTGTTGTTCAGGTCGTTGTGCCATCGGCAGTGAGATAACAAAGCGAGTGCCTTTGCCCGGCTCACTTGAAACCTCAATTTTTCCGTCATGTTGTTCGATCAGCCGCTGGCAGATCGGCAGCCCCAGTCCGGTTCCCCGACTTTTGGTCGTAAAGAAGGGAGTAAAGATGTTTTCCAGTGTCGCGGGGGGGATGCCCGGACCATTGTCTTCGATATCAATACAGACGCAGCCCTCTGCTGCGACGATCCGGGTCCGCGTGGTAATTTCTCCTTCATGCTGAAGGGCCTCGACAGCATTCAGGTAGAGATTGAGCAGCACCTGCTGAACTTGAGATGAATCGGCTTTAATCAGGATTGAGTGGCTGTCGAAATCACGCACCAGTCGCACGCTCTGGGCTGCCGATTTAATAGCTGTTACCTCAACATTCTTCATGGTGTAATCGAGTAATCGATGCAGATCAATCAGTTCAACCTGGGGCTGTGGCGGACGGGCAAATTTGAGCAGATTCTTCAGCAAACGCTCCATCCTCGCTACTTCACCTACAATCCGTTCAAACAACTCACGATCTTCCGGATCCAACTCCAGATCGGCGGACAGCACTTCTACCGTCGTTTTGATTCCGGCCAGCGGGTTCTTGATTTCATGTGCCAGACCCACGGCCATCTGTCCGGCAACGGCCAGCTGGTTGGCGTGCAGCAGCTCTTTTTTGGCCTGTTCCCGCTCACTGATGTCGCGCGCGAAAATCAGGATATAGGTGTGTTCGTCAATGTGCATGGGCCCGCCACTGATTTCCGCGGGAAAGGTGCTGCCGTCTTTGCGCTTGCGGGTGACGGTGGTCAATACCCAATTCCCCTTCTGCATATTGTCCAGTCGCTGTCTGAATTCGGCAGCCTCGTTTGCCGGTGCCAGATCAGAACAGTGCATGGTTTTGAGCTCTTCGATACTGTAACCGTACAGTCTGGACGCTGCCGGGTTGACCGACAGGATGCGGCCGCGTTCTTGTGGACGGGTTTCAATAATGCAAATGGCTTCCTGGGCGCTTTCAAACAAGATCCGGTACAGCTTCTGTACTGACTCGGTGTATTTTTTTTCGCGGCTCAAGGACGCTGCCATCTTGTTGAACCGGTGGGCTAACAAGTGAAACTCGTTTTTAAGGGGGTCCGTGATGCGGTAATCCAGGTTGCCTTTTTCCAGTTCTTCGGTGCCCCTGGTCAGGGAAGTCAGGGCGCCACTGAACCGCTGCAGAAAAAACCAGGACACTATCAGTACCGCCAGAGGACCGACAACCAGCAGCACGGCAACGATCTGCCTGGTATGATCGACGGAGTTGCGGACGATCTGTGTTCGTTTTTCAACGTTCAGGGTCGATAACTCGGTTACACGCATCGCCAGATTGAGCAGCGACTCTCCTTGATGGTAGGTTTCTTCCTGGAGCTGTTGCAAACGTTCAGGATAGCCCCGCATGGTCAGGCTGCGACTGATATTTTTCAGGTAGAGATCAGTCTGCCTGCCGATCTGTTCAATATAGCTACTGGTGGTGTCGTTGTGATGGCACTGATGACACTGGTTGGCGGTGGTGTACAGTTCTTCGGCATCGCTGATGATCTTGCCAAAGGGAGCCGGCCGATCCGAATCAGACAAAATAAGATCCGATTGAATCAATCGAATGCGATTTTCAAGTGATTCGCGCAGGGATTCAACCTGATGAAAGGTTGTCAGTTGTTCCAGTTGCAGGGTCATTGAGGATACCGACTTGTAGATATACAAGCCACCGGCAAAAAAACAGCAGAGCATCAGAGCCAACCCGAGCATTATCCGCAGTTTCATCGGCGCCCCCTTGCAAAGACCAAACTGAACAGATTATTCATGAAGGTAAGGAGCATCAGTAAAATTGACATCAAGTTGTTCGGCATACTCACGTACCGGTAAAAAGTCTTTCCGGGTTGTTGTTATAAAACGCTGAATGCTCATATTGTTCAGCGTTTCGCGCCCGCTTGGTGTTTCATGCATATTCGTCAGCGTTTCGAGCAGCAGGATGACCGATCCCCGGTCCAGATGGCTCTGAACTCCAAGGGTAAGCGCCGGCACATGGGCTGAAGAGGCCAGAATCTCCAGTTTTTCGAGAATCTGCGGATTGGTGCGGGCGATTTTGTAAAAAATGGAACTTTTGCTGGCCCCCACGTCAGCGTGCCCTTTGAGAACCTCATAAATGGTATCTTCGTGGCTACCGGCAAAATAATGTTGACTGAACCAGGAGCGGTAATCATCCATTCCCTTGTCACGTAAAGACAGCAGCGGCAGCAGGTATCCTGTGGCTGAAAGCGGGTCAACAAAAACGATTCGTCTGTCACGCATATCGTCAATGCCGTCAATGCCCCCCTGTCTGCGCACAAAAATAACACCGTAGTCACTTGATAACCCCTCACTGAAGTGAGGGCGAACCAGGGGTATCATATCCAGGGTTTGAATAGCTATGGCGCCGGTGAAGCTGCCAAAAAGGGCGGCGTCCAGTTCGTGTCCGGCAAACGCCTCCAGCAACATGTCGTGATGCGGCAGCATGCATAATTCAAAGGAGAACCCCTGTTGCTCGTTAAGGTAGTCAAACAGTTGCTTGTACAGGGTTTTCTGGGTAAAAATATCATGCTCCGGCACCAGCCCGATACGCAGTGCCTGTGCCGTCACCGGAGTCGTTGTTGCTGCCAGCATGATCAGTGGCAGCAATAGCATCAGGGCCCTTTTGAGGAGCAAGCGGAAAAAAATCATCATGATCCCTTATGTTCCAGCCAGGTTTCTCGAGTGGCCAGGCGACAGATCTGGTTGCCGCCGTGATTGATGGCTGTAGACAGAGCGGTTGAGGCCCTGGTCAATGCCGGCAAGAGGTCTTCCTCGCCGATATCCCGTTGTGTTACGCCGATGCTGGTGGAGAGCTGAATTGGCTGCTGACGGTTGGCGGTTATTTCCGTGTCCAGAGCACGACGTATCTGTTCGGCCACAGCCATCGCTCCGGGTTCATCGGTTTCCGGCAGAACCAGGATAAACCTGCTGCAGAAATAGCGACTCAATTGCGCGTTGGCAGGGAGACATTGCCTGATCATCGTCGCACTTTGCGCCATAATCAGATTTCCGGTTGCCTCTCCATGTTCACTGAGGAGTTGTGGGTAACGATCCAGCCCGATCATCAGCAATGTCAGTTCGGTGTCTTCATGTTTTTTGGCAATCTCCTCATCGCTGCCGGCTGCCCACAGCGGCAGCCCGGTCAGGGGGTCGCGTAATGTCTCGCGCCGTAGCTGGCTTTGCAGGTTCTTTTCGCGCTTGTGTAAATGTAACAGGGTACTCAGCTGCCACAACAGGATCAGGGTCACCAGGGCGCCGGCAGCGATCAGCAGCAGCAAGTGCGATGGTTGCTGAACCGTCATGGCGCCAAGGGGCAATTCAGCCCGGATCACCAGGGGGTAGGCGTCGATGTGACGAAACAGCAGCAGCTGCCGGCGACCGTCAGCCTTACGGATTGTCGTCATGCCTGACGGCGCCGGGCTATCCGGCAGTTCCTCAAGCATTTCCGGGTGGTGATTACCGACCATCGCGTCATGATCGGGACTGCGGGCATAAACATCGCCGCGCCCGGAGAGCACGGTCAGGGTGACCGGAGAATCCTGAACGGCCGTTTCCAGGGTGTTGAACAGTCTGCGGGTGTCAATAATCGCAATCAGCACCTTGTTTAAAGACTCGTCAGGGTAGCGAATAGCCTTGCTTGCTCCAATAACCCACTGTCCCGGGCTCATAATTGATGGTAGCGGTTCACTGAGGTGGACTCCGTCAATGATGGCCCTCGTATGAAAAGTAAAATAGCTGCGTTCCCCAAGGCTCGGCCGCGGGCCGCTGTTGGTCCAGTAAAGGATATCGCCGGTATTGTCGGTCACTACCAGGGACACCATGTAGTGGCTGTCCAGTACCAGGGTATCCATGGCACGCCGTAGCGATGCCTGATCAAGCTCGGGCCGCTGCTCCATCAGTTCGAGATACTGTTGAAACCCCAGAAACATCTGCTCCATCCCGGTCAGCGCTGCTGTCAGGTCGTTATCCGCCTGATCAACGGCCTTGTTTACGGACAGGTGTGCCGCATTCAGCGCCAGCTTCAGTTCCAGTTGTAATGCATAAATGGTCAGGAAGGCAGCCAGCAGCACACCGGCTGTTCCTGTTAACCAGGGATATTTCATTATTTGTCAGCTCCGCACGTCATCATCGAAGCCTCGGATGTTAGCAAAAAAACAAGTAAAGGAGTAGGAAAGAATCGGGGGCACACATCACGACATACAGACATGAAACAATGAACAGCTTTCAACTCAGGTAAAACGGATCCCGGAGAGGTAGCCATGATCAGTCGCGCTGCTCCATATGACGACACCGGACTGGTGCATGAATTTTTCATCAAAGCTGATGCGCTGCTTCGTTGGCAGGGGCGAGTCGGTAAACAGTCCGATACCAGTAAGGGAGATGTCGGTCATGGTGCCGCGAAACTGTGGCGGCCGCCCATTGCCGTTCAGGAAAATGCTGATCGCTTCCCAGCGTTTAAAGCGCCGGCAACGACGTAGATCGCCGAGATTGCAGTTTTGTGTTTCGGTATCAAAGGAATGCTCCAGCAGGCCGCGCTCAATTGCTCCGGTCAGCATTTTCAGTTCAAAAGGTTTTTCCAGAATGTGCCAGCAGCCGTGTGGGCGGCAGGTAGCAATCTGATCCAGCAGCTCCGGAGCGTTGCTGTTTTCAGTCGTCAGCAGCACAACCGGTACCCCGGCCTGGGTGCTGGACACAAGGCGCAGTATTTTCATGCCGCTGTGATCATCCATATCAAGATCCAGCAGAATCAGCTGAAACGTAAATATATCGATCTGCTCAATGGCCTGGGCTGAGCTGGTAGCGGTAATAATGTCAACAGGGGAGTGGCGATAAGCCCTGGTCAGGGCCATCAGCAGGGTGACTTCATCGCTGATAGCCTGGACTTGCTTTACCGTTGCGGTCATGTAGTAAGGCCCCTTTCTTCCGACGGGGGCGTGCTGCCCTGATAGGCGACTCAGTGGCAGCAACCTCCTCAAATAAAACGTGATATGAAATCCTTCAGGCACCGGATACCGGCAGATGGCCGGGTGGCAGACCGGGGTCAGTCGGATTGACAACTGTTCTTAATAAAACAATACAGCAATATTCCTTGGTGTTAGCCTCTCCAACTTTGTACGCGTAGGTACTTGTATGAAATTAGAGCAAAAAACGTACCGGTGCTGCCGTATTCAAAAAATAACGAAGTTTTAATTATTTATGGCAGCAGCTGCGCTCGAAGGGTTGCTGCCGCCACGGGCATTTCGGGGAATTGACCAACCGCATGTGGGAATATCACCGGAATTGTCCCGGCCCCGTTGCGGCGGCTTGCGCAGGGCCCGACTGTGCAGATGCGCAGTCGAGATTCGGGAATTAAACCAGAAGCTATTGATGAAATTCCCACTTTTCGTTACCAGCCGGGGTGGTGCAGGTGGTGCAGGGCGTGTCAAATGCTCCTCATGTGAAAATTATAAATACATGATAATACAGAGGTAAAAACAAAAAAAACCAGTCCGGGCCGGGCTGCTACTGGTTGTTGGCACAGGCATTGCTCATGTTTGGAGGCGTAACAATATGATGGCGCATTCGCTGAAACGCTGAAACGATCCACAACATATAAATAAGCGACCAGCGCCTGTGACGTACCGACAAAATAATTAAAGTAACAGGTAGCAAAAACTCTAAATAACCAAGGAAAGGAGGTTGATCAAAAGATACTGCCACTTGGAAAAGCAAAAAGAATCATCTTTAAGTAGCGGAGCCATGGCGGCTCCAGGGTAAAATGAAAACAAAATTAACGGAGGAAACGAAAATGAAAAAAACTCTCTTATTGATCAGCGCCGCGCTCCTGGCTTTTCCGATGTTCGCATCGGCCCAGGGCATCATCGGCGAATGTGCCGACTGCCACACCATGCACAACAGTGAACAGGGTCAGCCAGTCGCCCTGCAGGGGTTCAGCAGCACCGCCAGCAACACCCCGAACCAGAATCTGTTGAAATTTGACTGTATTGCCTGTCACGCTCAGGGCGGTGCTGACAGAGTTGTCAACCTGACAGGCGGCAGCGCCATCCCCCAAGTTTACCACACTGATACGGTTGATCTGGCCGGTGGTAACTTTGCGTATATAGACGGCAACAAAACATCGCTGTTTGGTTCTGGTGGCCGCAAGGGGCACAACGTGATGGATCTGCTTGACGAGACATTAGTTGAAACCGACAATGCCAATGCAAAAGGCATTGGTGAAGGCGCTGCG
>JAWOFG010000192.1:0-2594 GCA_046482365.1 Pelovirga sp.
CGTTTTGAAAGCGTTGGTCGGGCGATTGAGGGGGTTGAAATCAAGCTTGATTCAAGTGCCGGTAAGCAAGAAGGGGAAGGTGAGGTTCTGGTCCGCGGTACCAATGTTTTTTCCGGCTATTATCAACTGCCGGATAAGTCGAAGGAAGCTTTGACCGACGATGGCTGGTTTCGCACAGGCGATCTCGGCATGATTGATGATGATGGATATCTCAAGCTTCACGGCCGCGTATCCAGCCTTATTGTAACCGAGAGTGGTAAAAACATCACACCGGAAGAAGTTGAAGAGGCCTATGAACGAACTCCACAGGTCAAAGAAATTGGTGTTCTTGAGGAGGATGGTCAGCTGGTGGCACTGGTTGTGCCTGAAGGTGGAGCCGAGGAGGATGATCGTAAAAAAATTGCTGATGCTTTGACAAGAACGGCCGAAGACCTGCCGAGTTATTGGCAATTGGCTGATATTGCCATGACAGCCCGTTCCCTGCCGCGCACCCGGCTGGGTAAAATTCGTCGACACCTGCTGGAAGAGCGTTATCACAAGACCAAAAGCGGTAAAGAACAAGAGCCTCGCAAGCAACCTCTGCCGGTCGAAGAAATGTCCGGTGAAGATCGTGATCTGCTTGAAAATACAGCCGCAAAAGCCACTTGGGACTGGCTGGCCGATCACTATGAGGATCAAGGTCTGACCCCTGATTCGCAGCTGAAATCCGATCTCGGTATTGATTCGCTGGAGTGGCTGACCGTGACGGTGGAAGTGGGTGAACGGGTCGGCATCGAGTTGGACGAAAAGACAATTGCTGAACTTGAAACAGTTCGCGATCTTCTCCAGCGGGTCACGGCAGCGGAGCATGAAGGAGTTAAGGAGTTTGCAGGTGAACCCCTTGAAAATCCAGAGGAAGCTCTCAACGATAAACAAAAGAACCGCCTTGCGGCGTCTGGTTGGCTGAAGAACAAGGTCCGTCGATTTCTGATGTTTTTAAATGCTTTATTCGTGAGGCATTATTTCGATCTGGAAGTCTCCGGATCCGAAAACATTCCTGATCACCCTTGTATCTTTTCTCCCAATCATTTGAGCAGTCTTGATCCGGTGGTGCTTGCTGCGGTTTTACCGCAGGAGGTACTGGAGAGGACCTGGTGGGGAGGATTGACCGGTATCGCATTTGGCAATCCATTGATGCGGTTTGTGAGTTACCTGGGCAATGTCATTCCTGTTGATTCAAGGCATGCCGTGGTTTCGAGCCTGGCATTTGCTGCCTCGGTGCTGCGAAAAGATCGGAATCTTGTCTGGTTTCCAGAGGGACAACGGTCGCCCGATGGTGAGTTGGGTCCATTTAAATCGGGCATCGGTTTGCTGCTTGAGCGGTTCCCGACAACAGTCGTCCCGGTTTTGATTGAAGGGACTGACGAACTCCTTCCCATCGGCCGATTTTGGCCCCGGCGCGGTACGATCAGGATTGTTTTCGCTACACCTTGCGATCCACAGGAGCTGATCAAGGATCAGCAGGAGGATCGGGAAAAAGCAAATGCCATTGCAAAAAGCTTGCGCCAGGAGATTCTGGCGTTACAGGAAAAGAATACATCGAAAAAATCATAGTTGATATTGATGTTTATGATGTTTGTCAGCTCAGCTGTTCCGGATTAAACGGATTTTTTTTCGGGAATTCCGCGCATGATCAGCCACCCGACCAGAAAGTATATCGGAATGATGGCAAGCCCGAGCCGTTGACTGTCGAAAGCGGCAGTTAACCCGCCGACAAGCAGTGGCCCGAGAAATGAGGTCGACTTGCCCGCCAGTGCATATACGCCGAACAGCTGGCCGCGCATTTCATCAGGTGCGACGTGCGACAGGTATGAACGACTCGAGGCCTGCACCGGGCCGACGAACAATCCCAACAGAAGGCCATAGGTCCAGAACCAGACGTTGTCCGTAACCACCAGAATCAGCGTGGAAAAGATCAACAGGCCGCTCAACCCCACGAGAATCGTCTTGCGGCTACCGATGCGTTCATCGACCCGGGAGAATCCGAATGCACCGGCACCGGCAGTGAGGCTCAGGGCAATTCCAAACAACAGAATCCGGGTTTCATTCATACCGAAAGTGCCTGCCGCGTAGACCCCGCCCAAGGCGAAAATCGTCGCCAGACCATCCGTGCAAACTGCCCAGGCAATGAGAAAACGCACCAGTTCTTTGTGCTCACGAATATTACGCAGCGAGTCTTGCAGTTGTCTGAGACCTTCCCGAACAGACTGACGCAGGCTTTTTCCGCTGGCATGCCGATCCGGGGCCAGGAAAAAAAGGGGCAGCGCAAAGACAGCCAACCACAAACTCACGAAGGGGAACGCTGCTCGCACGTGAGCTGCGGTTGTGCGATCCAGGGGCAGCAAAGCGCCTTCACGAACAAAAAGAAAGAGTACCGCGACCAGGCAGCAGATTCCACCGACGTAGCCCAGGGCCCAGCCCCTTCCTGACCAGCGACCATATTCCTGTGGTACAGCCAGATCCGCCAGCATGGCGTTGTAGAAGATCGCCGCGGTTTGAATGCCGAAGGTGGCCACGGCCAACAGACCCAAAGCCAGCCGGTAATCATCAGTCTG
>JAWOFG010000030.1:0-18351 GCA_046482365.1 Pelovirga sp.
GCCACTGCGTCCTGATTGAACTTGCGGGTCATGGCATCACACACCGGGGTATCAAGAGAAGGTACCGCGGTAATCAGCCGGATCTTTCCTGCATCTGTAGCCAATGTTACCGGCTGCAGGCTGTTGTGAACAACACGAAAATCTGGAGCAGCATCGCCTACCTTGATTTCCGGTCCCAGCAGGGTGACAGGGTTTCCCTTGAACTCGACGACACCGTCACGTTCCAAATCTATACTCATAAATTTTCTCCTTTACTTCTTTTTTGATGGCTTGAGGGCGTTTGGCGGCACAATCATCACCGGACGGTGAGACTTGCGCAGAATTTTTTCTGCGACACTGCCAAGAAAAGCGTATTCCAGGCGTCCCTTGCTGTGACTACCGATAACAATCAAATCAGCATCGATACTGTCAGCCACGGTCAGAATCATCGGCACCGGTTCGCCGTGATGGACTTCGACCTTGGGAGGATGGGCCACCTCTTCCTCCATATATTCGGTTTCTTCAAGAATCAGTTCATGAAGCTGCTTGCGCGTTTGCTCAGCCAGCTCCGCTTCGTTCTCCTTATTGAACTTTGCCAGTTTGTCGGCCCCCATCGCCAGGGACACCATGTTCATCACCGAGGCGTCAACGGTGGGCATAACGTGGAGGACATATATCTGGGCATGGAACTTACAACCAAGTTCGAGGGCATAACGAATGACTCGTGCTGAATCCTTGCCAAGATCCCGGGCAACAAGGATATTCTTCATTCTGACTTCCATTGGCGTTAACCTCCCTGAAATGTGCAGTCAAAAAACCGTAGGTCCTTACACAGCGAAGACATCAATCAACGCCATTTATTCGCAACCTGTTTGCTATCAAGCAGAAGCTAACCGTTGTTCCTGTTCCCTTTTTCTGCGCCGCGACTGGGCCAGCCAGACCAGTACCAGTAACGCAACGGTGGGTATGTAGACCAGTTCTTTTGGCGGTGGATGGGTCGGCACCTGCAGGTTAAGAATTTCCTGATCAAAATCAATACCGGCGCGCGAAGCGATACTGGCAAAACCGACAAAATCGACAAACACCCGACCGTCATCATCGATCTGTGTTTCCAGACCAACTGCTGCCAGGCGTTCTTCTCCGGTCGGTTCATCACCGATCGGCAACATGATGACTTTAGTATATTCTTTTCCACTCAGACGTTCACCATGCAAGGTCAAGCGCAGAGAACTGCCCGGATCCATGTCACCCACCCAGGCGGCAATCTCAGTGGGTGGTTCTTCCATCAGTGGCGGAAAAAATTTATCCCACACCAGCCCCGGACGGAACAAGAACAATGCCACCAACAGCAGCATGGCTGTCTCCCAGAGGCGGTTGCGGGTCAGCATAAACCCCTGGGTGGCGGCAGCAAAAGACAGCATGGCCAGCAATGCCGAAATAATAACAATCACCAGGTGAAACCAGCTGGTCAGTCCAATCAACAGCAACTGGGTGTTGAAGATAAACATAAACGGCAGTATCGCGGTACGAATATCGTATATAAAACCCTGAATGCCGGTCATGATAGGATCACCGCCGGAAATTCCAGCCGCGGCAAAAGCAGCCAGACCGACCGGTGGGGTATCATCGGCAAGAATGCCGAAATAAAAGACAAACAAGTGAACAGCGATCAGCGGAACAATCAACCCGTTCTGGGCACCCAGTTCGACAATAACCGGTGCCATCAGGGTAGAAACGACGATATAGTTAGCGGTAGTCGGCAACCCCATTCCCAGCAGCAGACTGATCACGGCAGTAAAGATCAGAATCAGCATCAGATTACCGCCGGAGATAAATTCAACAAACTCGGTCATGACCAGACCGATTCCGGTCAGGGTCACGGTTCCGACAACAATACCGGCAGCAGCGGTAGCAACCCCGATGCCGATCATATTACGGGCACCGGCTACCAGGCCCTTGACCAGGTCCATACTACCGGTTTTAAAAGAGAATATTTCATCCCGTTGTTTGCGCATCAGCCCTTTGATCGGGCGCTGGGTCAGCAGGATAAAGATCATCAGCACTGTAGCCCAGTAGGCAGACAGAGCCGGTGATAAGCGCTCCACCACCAGACACCACATCAACACAACGATCGGCAGCAGGAAATAAAGGCCAGCCTGAACGGTTTCGCGCAGCGGCGGCAGTTCAGTAATTTCTGTTGTATATTCAAGCTCTGGAACCCGGCACGCGACCCACAGCAGCCCCAGATAAGCGGCGGCCAACAAAGTAATGACAATATAAAAGGTAGCGTCACCGGCAACAACCTTGATCCAGCCCAGACCATAATAGGTCAGCCCACCGATGATAATGATTCCCAGAAAGACCATGAAAAAGGAAATCAGGCGGCTGGTCAGGGTTCGGGTAACGGTTCGGGTCATCCCCTCAAGCCCCATCTTACAAGCTTCCAGGTGAACAATATAAAGCAGGGCAATATAGGAAATAATCGCCGGCAAAAATGCGTGCTTGATGACCTCGATATAGTTAATACCGACATATTCCACCATCAAAAAGGCCGCCGCACCCATGACCGGCGGCATCAGCTGACCGTTGGTCGAACAGGCGACCTCAATGGCCCCGGCCTTTTCGGCTTTAAAACCGACCTTTTTCATCAGGGGAATGGTGAAGGTTCCGGTGGTTACAACGTTGGCAATAGAGGATCCGGAACAGAGTCCGGTCAGTCCCGATGCCACAACGGCAGCCTTGGCAGGCCCCCCTTTAAAGTGCCCGAGGGCGGCAAAGGAGGCGCGGATAAAATAGTTGCCGGCACCACCCGATTCCAGCAAGGAACCGAACAGGACAAACATGAAGACCATCCCGGTGGAAACACCCAGCGCAACCCCAAACACCCCTTCGGTTCCCAGCCAGTAGTGCGACATTCCTTTGGCAAGACTGGCACCTTTGTGGGCAATAACGTCAGGCATATACTGCCCGAAAAAAGTGTAAATACAGAAAATGGCCGCTACCACCATCAACGGTGGGCCCAGGGCCCGCCGTGTTGCTTCGAGCAGGAGAATCAAGCCGACCACAGCAACAACCAGATCCATTGTTGTCGGACTGCCGGGACGCATCGACAAAGAGCTGTAAAAAAGGTAGAGGTAGCCGCCGCAGAAGGATCCCACCAGAGCGAGAATCCAGTCCTGAATCGGGATATAGGAGGTTGGCGAGCGCTTGAGCGTTGGAAAAGCAGTAAAAGCAAGAAAAATGGCAAAAGCCAGATGGATGGAGCGCGCTTGAGTGTCATTAAGGACAAAGAAGTTTAAAATAAATGGTAGAGGAGATGCATACCAGAGTTGAAACAGGGTCCAGATTAATGGCACGAAAAAGAGGACTTTTTTAGGAAAAGCACCAGCCGGATTACGTGCCCCCCCTTCAGTTTCGGCCATCACTTTTTTCAGTTTATCGTCGATACTGCTGGTCGTTTTGGTGTCACTCATCATCATGGCCCTTCATGAGGTCAAGCACCTGGTGCTTATCCAAAAAACGAATGGATACAGATTGATTCTATAGATTTCCCTGGATGTTCAACTGATAGTAAACGAATGGAACGCCGAAAAAAAATGCACCGCTTAAAGCGGTGCATTCATAGTTCGATACATTGACGTTAAAGCAGACCGACTTCTTTATAGTACTTCACTGCACCTGGGTGCAATGGTGCTGAGAGGCCGTCCTTGACCATTTCTTCTTTTTTCAGATTTTCAAAGGCCGGGTGCAGGCGCTTGAAATCATCAAAGTTATCAAAAACAGCCTTGACAACATGATAGATCACATCCTCAGGGACTTTAACGGAGGAAACAAAAGTCGCACCGACACCGAAGGTCTGGGTGTCCTCGTTGTTCCCACGGTACATCCCGGCCGGAATCGTGGCGGTACGATAGTAGTCGCGCTCGGCAATCAGCTTATCGATTTCCGGGCCGGTGACGTTAACCAGAACCGAGTCACATGCGGTGGTCGCTTCCTGAATCGAGCCGTTAGGATGGCCGACAACATAAACAATGGCGTCAACCCGATTATCACACATGGCAGCTGACTGCTCGGCAGGTTTCAACTCGGAGGCCAGGCGGAAATCGTCTACCGTCCATCCGTAGGCGTCAAGAACCACCTCGGTGGTACTGCGCTGGCCGGAGCCGGGGTTACCGATATTCACACGTTTATCTTTAAGATCCTGGAAGTTACGCACGCCGGAATCAGCACGGGCAACGACGGTGTAGGGTTCGGGGTGAATGGAAAAAACTGCCCGCAGGTCTTTGTTGGGGCCGACATCTTCAAAAGTGCTGGTACCGTTATAAGCATGGTACTGCCAGTCAGATTGGACAACACCAAGATCCATTTCGTCGGCGGCAATGGTATTGAGATTATAAATTGAGCCACCGGTACTTTCAACCGTGCAACGGATACCATGCTCTTTGCGATCCTTGTTGACCAGACGGCAGATGGCTCCGCCGGTAGGATAGTAGACACCTGTGACGCCGCCGGTACCAATGGTGACGAACTGGTTAGCGGCCGCTTCGGGAATGGGGGTGATGCTGACGGCAACGGTCAGAGCGAGGACATACATAAGCAGTTTCTTCATTGTTTTTAGCCTCCTTGATGGTTGATTGGTAAAAAGCCCACCCGATGTGAGCCATAGCAACTCTAAAGAACGCCATTATAGCACAGTGCCCGCTAGCGACAGCGAATTTGTTGAATATAAAACATATCAGAGGTTGTGAGCAGGGGTAATATTGATTGAGGCAACATCACTCGTACCCCACAGGATGGCTCTAATCATAACCATTTGAAGGAGAATACTCAAGGCCTCAGCCCGGCAAAAAATCACTCCCGGCAATTACTCCAGTCAACCCAGGCAAAAAGTTAACACAGTTTAAAATCGCGCATTACCCGGAGTACGTGGAAAAGGAATCACATCACGGATATTCTCCATGCCGGTCAGATACATGAGCAAGCGCTCAAAGCCGAGGCCAAAACCGGCATGGGGACACCCCCCCCAGCGGCGGATATCAAGATACCAGTCCAGGCCGGCGGGGTCGATACCATGGGCAACCATGCGTTGTTCCAGAACCTCCAGCCGTTCTTCGCGCTGACTGCCACCGATAATCTCGCCGACCCGTGGCACCAGCAGGTCCATAGCCGCAACGGTTTTGTTATCCTCATTCAGACGCATGTAAAACGCCTTGATCTGTTGTGGATAGTCGGTGACAAAAACCGGACCGTCTAACACTTTTTCCGTCAGATAGCGCTCATGCTCTGACTGCAGATCCTGCCCCCAGACAACAGGAAACTCAAATTCTTGTCCTGATTTTTCCAGCAGTCTGATCGCTTCGCTGTAGGTCACCCGATGGAACTGCGCACTGACAAGCTGTTCGAGGCGGTCAATCAGCCCTGGTGCAATGCGTTCGTTAAAAAAAACCAGGTCATCCCGGCAATGCTCCAACGCGTAGGCAACCAGATAACGGAAGAACTCTTCGGCCACCTCACAGTTCCGCGTCAGATCGGCAAAGGCCATCTCCGGTTCAATCATCCAGAATTCACTGGCATGACGACTGGTGTTCGAATTCTCCGCCCGGAAGGTCGGGCCAAAGGTATAGATATCGGCGAAAGCCATGGCGAACAACTCACCCTGCAGCTGACCACTGACCGTCAATCCGGCCTTGTTGCCGAAAAAATCCTGCGTCCAGTCAACCTGGTCCTCCGTCATGGGGGGAGAGGTAGCATCCAGGGTGGTCACCCGAAACATCTCACCGGCGCCTTCGCAATCATTGGTGGTGATGATCGGGGTATGGACATACAAAAAACCGCGGTCATGAAAAAACTGGTGGACGGCAAATGACAGGGCACTACGCATGCGGAAAACGGCACCAAAGGTATTGGCCCGCGGGCGCAGATGAGCGATGCTGCGTAGATATTCAAAGCTGTGGCGTTTTTTCTGTAGCGGATAAGCGGCATCGACCCCGCCGAGCAAGCCCAGTTGGTCGGCTTGCAGCTCCAATGGTTGACCGGCTGCGGGAGAAGGCACCAGATCGCCCTGGGCAGCAACACAGGCTCCGGTGCCCAGCGCAGCCATGGCCGGCGCCTGCAGCAAGGATGCTGCAACGACGATCTGCAGAGAGCCCTGGCAGCTGCCATCGTTCAGGGAAATAAAGGCAACGTCCTTTCCCCGGCGCACCGATCTGACCCAGCCGCAAACAAGGATCTGCTGTTGCGGCGTAGAACGCTGGAGTAATTCCTTAACTGTGGATCGAGATTTCGACATATGTTAACCAGCCCTTTTGATCTGTGCCACCAGCAAATGAGATGCATATATTTGGCCAGCGATCGTTATTCAACGAAGCGACCACCACGCGACTCGATAAAAGATCCATATTTTTTATCCACCTTAACAATATGGTCGAGCAGCCAGATACGTAAAAATTTCAGTAATTCTCGGGCGGCGCTTTCATCCATGACAGCATGATCCCTTTTTAGCTTTTCTACTGCAGCAACAAGGCGTCGATGTTCCTGCCGATGTTCTTCAAAACCGGGGAACTGATATTCCTGCATCAGCTTTTCTTCGTGGTCAAAATGCTCCAGCACATAGGTATCCAGCATCGTAACAACGTCTGCATACACTTCATTACCCCGTTTATCACGCACCGCTTCAAACAGGACATTAATCTGCTCAACCAGCCCTTGATGCTCTTTATCCAGAGCAACGATACCGGTTTCATAGACCGGCTTCCACTTGATGATAGCCATATCCAACCTCAACTAATTGTTATTGAGCGTCGGCAGGTAAAGCTCGAAACTGCTGCCGCTTCCGGACTCCGAAGAGACTGACATAAAACCACGATGGTTCTGGGTAATAATATGATACGCAATTGACAAGCCCAGACCTACCCCCCGACCTACGTCCTTGGTGCTGTAAAAAGGATCGAACACCCGGCGACATACCTCAGGGGACATCCCTGCTCCATTATCACTGACTTCGAGGCAAACATAGCCCCCTTTAGCTTCAAGTCGCAGGGTAATCTGCGGATCTGTATCAATATCAACCAGCGCTTGCGCAGCATTTTTCAACAAAATAAGGATCACCTGTTGAATCTGCCCGGCATCACAGACCACCTCCGGGATGGAATGATAATCACGAACAATGGTGATCCGTTGAAATTTCAGCTGGCGGCGCATGTCATAATCGCTCACCGCCAGATCCAGGGTTCGTTCGACCAGATCGTCCAGGGCATAGCGGGAGAAATCACTGCCTGACGAGCGACTGAAGGTCTGAATATTTTCAACAATTTTTGCTGCCCGGGTACCAGCTTCGGCGATCGAGCCGATCATGCTGTCACACTTCTTCACCCGCAGATACGCAGCAATGGCCGACATCGAGGTACCTAGCTCTTCAGCTGTTTCACAGTTTTTACTAAACTCCGGAGACAAACGTCGCTCAAGGACCTGCACCGTCTGTAAAACCACCGCCAGCGGATTATTCAGCTCGTGGGCAAAGCCGGCCGCTAGCCCGGCAACCGATTCTATCTTTTCTTTTTGGACCAGTATCTGCTCCAATGCTACCTGTTCGGTTACATCATCAATATGAATAACCGCACCACCTTCATCCGCACTGGGTAGCGGATAAATCAGGATATTATAATGCCGCTTAGCTCCCCCCCGGCCCTGCACGGACCCTTCGACCTTTTGCAGGCGCACCGGTTTTTGGCTGGCCAGTGCTGACTGTAGCTCGGCCAGGATGGTTTCGTATTTAATCAGCTGCAGAGCATCCTTCAGAGCGATTCCTTTGGCGTGGGAAGAGCGCAATCGGCATTCCTGCTCAGCCCGCCGATTCCAGAGCATAATCTGCAGATCTGCATCCACCGCGATCAGGATGGACGGCATGGAATCAATGATGCGCTGAAGAAAGTTTTTCAGCTGATTCAGACTGTCTTCGGTGGTCTTACGCAGGGAAATATCCTGCATGGTTCCTTCGACAAACAGAGGTTCTTTGTTGTCACTGTAGACCAGATGATTATTGAGGGCCATCCAGAAGAACGTACCATCTTTACGTTTTGCCGGCACTTCAAAATCTTTGCTGGTGCCATGTTCATATAGCTGGCGGAGCAACCGCCGACGATCTTGCGGATTGACGTACAGCTGGTTTTCAAGATCGTCATAATAAGCAAGGGCTTCTGCTTCTGAAGTATATCCCAGCATCGCCACCGCAGCTGGATTCAGGGCCAGAAAGCGACCATCAAGACTGGCGCGGAAGATCCCTTCGGTAGCGTTGGTAAAAATTTCACGATAGCGGCTCTCAGAATCATGCAGGGAAACAAAACTCTCTTCAAGGCTTTTGAGCATGCCATTGAACACCGACTCGATCTGATCCCACTCATCGCAACGTTTTAATTGCATCGGGGTCGAACGATCACCCTCCTGAAACGCCTGCAAGCGGTCCCCTACCAGCCCCATCGGCTTTTGCACGTGACGGATGAACAACCAGCGATGACTGAAAAGAACAGCTCCAATCAGGACAAAACAGACAGCCAGAGCGCCGGCAAAAACCTGACGCAAGGTATCGCTGATCTCCTGCCTGGCAGTTCTAACGGCGACACTGGCTTGCTGATCGAGATCCTGCATTGCCGCCGTGATCTGCTCGGTCAACAGGTCAAGCTGTTGCCCCTGTTCGCTCAGCAGGGCAATTTCACGCTGATGTTGGTGGAGCAGATAGGCCATATGATCAAGCCGCCCAAGCAGCTCACGTCCGAACAGGTTGTCGGGAAAGTCTCTGGCGGCAAATTTCCCGGCAATGGCTTTAATCGGTTCAAGCTGAGCAAGGATGGCGCGCTGATCCAAGGGCAGAAAAATCTGCTCGTAGGTTCGATCGACCGACAAAAACATCGTCGAAATTCTCTGAAAACCAACTCGTAACTGGCGCAATTCAACGAAGGTTTTCACCACCTGATTATCAACAGATCCGGTCATGATCTGCCTCATAAGCCCTTCACTGTTAAACATCAGCAGGTCATCCAGCCCCTCTTCCTGCCACCGCCGTTGTAAAAAGGTGTAATTTATCCAGAAAGCGCGATTAAGAAAATTGTGGTATTCCTCCTGTAGCTGATAAAGCAGATTTCGTTGTTCATAATCACTGACCTGACCAGCCAGTTGCTCGATGAAGGCTTCCAAGTCGCGACCTTCAGTCGCAACCAGGTTTTCATTCCCGTAAAAGGTAGTACGGAACACCCCCAGACGCGCTACCAGCAAACCAAAATCAGAACGATTCTGTGAATTTTCGAGGGCCTGCCCAAAACGCTCTCCTATAAGTTGATCGACGTTGTCCTGCAAGCGCGTTAACAGCAGGATCACAACGAGGGTTGTCAGCAGGAAAATGAGCAGAGAGAAAATCGACAGGATTCTAAGACGTGAATTGATAGAGGTGAATTTTTTGTAAGCAGCCAACATATAAAACCTGCCGTCTTAACACCTGAAAAGATAAAAAACACAAGGCACAGCGCCAAGCGAGGAGGGAAAAATTAGCACGCACAAACGTCATTTGCAAGGATCAAGGCATTAAAACCTGCAGCCCGGGACAAGTTACCACACCTGCATGCTCTGAACGCCGACACTAACGGGGTTTTAAGATGGAAATCATTTATATTCGCGCGACTTGAGAAACTCGATCCCTTCCCACTGTTCGATGGTATGCTGTAAACGCCACTCACTGGCAGCGAGATAGGTCAACTCCCCTTCGGCATCGATGGCCAGATTGTTCTGGTTTTTCTTCTGGAACTCCTCCAGGCGCTTGCGGTCTTTCGCACGAATCCAGCGGGCGGTGGTAAAATCGACACCTTCATAAATTGCATTGACATTGTATTCGGCCTTCAGTCGTTCCATGGTGACGTCAAACTGAAGAACCCCGACCGCACCCAGGATAAACTCGGCGCCATTGACCGGTTTGAAAACTTGTACCGCTCCCTCCTCTGCCAATTGAATCAGCCCCTTTTGCAACTGCTTTGACTTGAGTGGATCCCTAAGCCGCACCCGGCGAAAATGTTCCGGCGCGAAGCTGGGTATGCCGGTGAACTTGAGGGGTTCTTTATCACTGAAGGTATCACCGATCTTGATCGTGCCATGATTATGCAGACCGATAATGTCACCGGGGAAGGCCTCCTCAACATGGGCGCGATCCTGGGCCATAAAAATGGTCGCATTGGCCAGGGAAATATCCTTGCCGATCCGGTGGTGACGCACCTTCATGCCACGGCTGAACTTCCCCGAACAGATACGTAAAAAGGCGATACGGTCACGGTGGGCCGGGTCCATATTGGCCTGGATTTTAAACACAAACCCGGAAAACTGTTCTTCATCCGGCGCCACCAGCCGTTCGGCTGCGGCTCTGACCCCCGGCGGCGGTGCCAGTTCAACAAAGGCATCAAGCATCTCCTGCACACCGAAATTATTGATCGCGCTGCCAAAAAACACCGGCGTCTGGTTGGCACGCAGGTATTCATCATGATCAAAGGGGTTGGCCGCGCCCTGAAGCAGTTCAATATCATCCCGTAATTCCTGTGCCTGGGTTCCGAGTAATTGATCAAGCTTGGGACTGTTGATGTCGCCAATGCTGACGATATCGGTCTTGCGGCGATCTTCACCAGGTCGAAACAGGTGCAGTTCGTTGCGGTAGAGGTTATAGACCCCTTTAAAGCGCTTACCCATGCCGATCGGCCATGACAGTGGGGCGCACTCGATCTGCAGCTTTTCTTCAATATCGGCGAGGATATCAAGAGGAAATTGCCCTTCACGGTCAAGCTTATTGACAAACGTCAGCACCGGGGTATTACGCATCCGACACACTTCCATCAGTTTTTCGGTCTGCGGCTCAACCCCTTTGGCACTGTCGATAACCATCAGGGCACTGTCAACCGCTGTAAGAACCCGATAGGTATCCTCGGAAAAATCCTGGTGACCGGGGGTATCAAGAAGGTTGATCTCAAAATCACGGTATTCAAACTTCATTACCGAAGAGGAGACGGAGATCCCCCGCTCTTTTTCAATGTTCATCCAGTCACTGGTAGCGTGCCGATTCGACTTGCGCGCCTTGACCGTTCCAGCCATCTGAATCGCACCCCCAAAGAGCAACAGCTTTTCGGTCAGGGTGGTTTTACCGGCGTCAGGGTGACTGATAATGCCGAAGGTGCGGCGTTTGGCTATTTCCTGCTGTAAACTCATCTGTGGTTTCTCCGTTTAAACAATATTTTCATTACAGTTACTTCTTGACTTTGGATTTGCGCCAGCGTTTGTGCATCCAGAACCATTGACCGGGATCGCGGCGGATCGCCTGCTCGATAATGTTCGTCAGGCACTGGGTATTTTCAGCCAGCGCGACCTCACCTTCACCCTCAAGCAGTAGCGGTGGTTCGATCCAGACATCATAGCGGGTATCGGGCCTGCGCAAGCAAAAGGTCGGCACAATCGGGATCCGGTATTTCATCGCCATATTGGTGATGGCTGTCGTGACGTAAGCTTTACGACCAAAAAAATCGACCGGCACCGAACCCGGCGGCGATATATGCTGATCGAGCAACAAGCCTATCGCGCGCCCCGACTGCAGTGACTTGAGGATCTGCCGTGCACCTTTGCGACTGTTGATAATATCCGCACCAAAGTGAGTACGAATTCGGTGAAGATAAGCATCAGTCAGACGATTTTTTAACGGTTTGGCGATGGTATCAAGAGGTACATCCAGGGCTGGAAACACATAGTTGCCGGCCTCCCAAAAACCCAGGTGACCGGTCAGTAGAATAACTCCGCGCCCCAGGGCCTGAGCTTCGCGCAGATGCTCAACGCCGCGTAACTCGAAATATTCCTCAGGTTTATCGACAGCGAACAGATCAAGGCGAAGCGAATCGACCGCGCACATCCCCAACTGTTCAAAGTTACGCTTCACCAGCGCCTCGACCTGCTGAGGGGACCAGTCAGGAAAAGCCTGACGCACGTTATCTTCAGCCAGCTCACGGCGTTGGGCCAAAAACCAGCGACTTAAACTGCCGATCCGGCGGCCAAAACGCAACGCCGCCTGGCGCGGCAACGCACGGATCAGCGGCGCAACACCCAGCAGGGCAGCGTATTCAAGCCGATGTCTGAACAGAACAGGTTTCATGTGCTTGGCAGGTTTTGCCATTTCTATAGCCATTTCGATAAAATGCCGACCGGTGACTATAGCCTATCTTGGCTTGCAGAAGAAAGGATCTTATCAGCAAAAAGCGCATCTGCTGTTCAACTCCCCTCAATCAACCACTTCGCCAGGCACCTAAATTCTTGACCGATCAGGTCGATCCTTTTATGCTGTGCGGCGACCATCCCGGTCCTCTTTCAAGGAGCAATCACATGGCAGTCTATGAAGTCAACCATCCTCTGGTTAAACACAAGCTGGGGCTGATGCGCCAACATGACATCAGCACCAAAAACTTTCGTGAACTGGCCTCTGAGGTGGCGCGATTGCTGACCTACGAAGCGACTAAAGATCTGGAAGTCGAAGATGAAACCATTACCGGCTGGGATGGGCCGGTGACGATACAGCGGATTAAAGGCAAAAAAATCACCGTTGTGCCGATTCTTCGCGCCGGACTGGGGATGATGAACGGAGTGCTGGATCTGATTCCCAGTGCGCGGGTCAGTGTTGTGGGACTCTACCGGGATGAAAAAACCCTGCAACCGGTCACCTATTTTGAAAAATTGACCAGCGAGATGGAGAATCGCACCGCGCTGATTCTCGACCCGATGCTGGCCACCGGCGGTTCTCTGGTCGCCTGTGTCGATATGCTCAAAAAAGCAGGCTGCACCAGTATTCGTGGCCTTTTTCTGGTAGCGGTCCCGGAAGGAATCGAACGCATCAGCAAGGCTCATCCCGATGTCGATATCTATATCGCCTCCGTCGATGAGCGCCTCAACGAAAAAGGCTATATTCTTCCCGGCCTCGGTGATGCCGGTGACAAAATTTTCGGCACCAAGTAACCACTCTTGCCCTCTTCAGGAGCCCCGATGAAAAAAGCTCACGCCCCCACTGACTACAACTTCCGCCTGCAGGATGGTCTGCTCGGTGCCCAGATGCTGTTTGTTGCTTTCGGCGCCCTGGTACTGGTTCCTCTGCTGACCGGGCTCGATGCCAATGTCGCCCTGTTTACCGCCGGAGTCGGCACCCTGGTGTTCCAGATCATCACGCGGGGCAAGGTGCCGGTATTTCTGGCTTCCAGCTTTGCCTTTATTGCTCCGATTATTTACGGGGTCGGCCAATGGGGAATTGCCGGAACCATGTGCGGCCTGCTGGCCGCCGGTCTGATGTACGTTATCTTGAGTTTTATCGTCAGGATCTTCGGCAGCGGGATTCTCCACCGGCTATTGCCACCAATCGTTACCGGACCAGTTATCATGGTTATCGGTCTGGTCCTGGCACCGGTTGCTATTCATATGGCCTCGGGGCGTACCGGCGATGGATCTGCCTGGCTGGTGCCGGAAACCACTGCTTACATTATTGCCGGCGTGGCTCTGGCAGTCACGGTGCTGATATCACTGCTTGGACGCGGTATGTTTCGCCTGATTCCCATTCTCTGCGGTATTATCGCCGGCTATGCCACCTCATTAATCCTTGATCTGAGCGGCCTGACCGCCTCTTTACAGACATCCTTTGATCCCGGCGACCTCCCCAACTGGACTGCGCCGGCATTGATTTCCATGCAACGGGTGGCTGAGGCGCCCTGGTTGGCTATTCCCAATTTCACCATGCCGGTCTGGAATCTGGAGGCCATCATCTTTATTGTTCCCATCGCCCTGGCTCCCGCGATCGAACATTTCGGCGATGTCATGGCCATCGGCGGCATCACCGGCAAGGACTATGTCCGCGATCCGGGTGTTCAGAACACCCTGCTCGGTGACGGTATCGCCACCAGCCTTGCGGCTATGCTTGGAGGGCCTCCAAACACCACCTATTCAGAGGTTTCCGGTGCCGTCGCCCTGACCCGCTGCTTCAACCCCGCGATCATGACCTGGGCGGCCATCGCCGCCATTCTGTTGGCTTTTATCGGCAAACTCGGTGGCCTGCTCAACACCATCCCGGTCCCGGTCATGGGTGGCATCATGGTCCTGCTGTTCGGTGCCATCGCCGTCATCGGCATCAACACCCTGGTCCGAGCCGGCACCGACCTGATGCAACCGCGCAATCTGGCGGTTGTCGCCGTCATTCTGGTGTTCGGCATCGGCGGCATGACCTTTGACCTGGCCATCGTCAAGCTCGGCGGCATCGGCCTGGCCGGCATCATCGGCGTCTTGCTGAACCTGATTCTGCCGTATGGGGTTCATAAGTAACCTTCACGCCAATCGATCGGTTAACGACAGCGCCCCTTGCGTCATATTGACGCAAGGGGCGACCAAACTACAGCAAACCTGTTTTGACTCAGCCGATCACCACCATGGCAATAAAATAACCGACGATACAGGCGGTTGGGACGGCGATCAGGCCGGGCACCATGAAACTGTGGTTAAAGTACCACTTGCCGATCTTGGTGGTACCGGTACTGTCAAAGTTGACGGTGGCAATATCCGACGGATAGTTGGGAATAAAGAAATAACCGTACGAAGAAGGCATCACTGCGATCAGCAGCGCCGGCGGCAATCCGAGGGCGAGACCAACCGGGAGCATCATCCGGCAGGTTGCGGCCTGGCTGTTGACCACCACCGAGACAACGAACATGGCCAGGGCAAAGGTCCAAGGATAGGCGGTGACCATCTCGGTGATGCCACTCTGAAAGCTGGGCAGGGCAAATTTAAAATAGGTGTCACTCATCCAGGCGATACCGAAGATGGCGATAGCAGCAACCATACCCGATTTGAAAACCACCCCTTCCGGGACCAAGGATGCCTTGGTTTTGGTAACGATCAGGATCAGGCCACCGAAGGCCAGCATCATCATCTGAATGATGACCGCCATGCTGATCGGCTTTTCACCTGCGTTGAGAGTACGCAATTCGGGAATCATGGCAACGACAACAATGGAGGCCAGGGCCAACAGAAAGATCAATACCGCATTGCGGGCCGAGGTTGGCAGGGTTTCACCGAGGGTTGTCGCGGTTGTTTCTTCAATTCGTTTTTTCCACAGCGGGTCCTGCAGACGACGCTGATACTCGGGGTCATCCTTAAGCTCCACGCCACGGCGCATGCTGTAAAGAGACATGAGCAGTACCCCGGCGAGGGTGCCCGGCACCGTGACCATGAGAATTGACAGCAGGGTCAGGTCGGGAACCAGATCGGTCATCTGCGACAGATAGTAAACAACGGCGGCGGAAATCGGGCTGGCGGTGATTCCCATTTGCGAGGCAACCGAAGCTGAGGCCATGGGACGTTCCGGACGAATGCCGTTTTTCAGCGCAACATCACCAATAATCGGCATAATGGTATAAACGGCATGGCCGGTGCCGAGCATGAAGGTCATGGTGTAGGTGACCAAGGGTCCCAGTATTGTCACCATTTTCGGCTTGGAACGCAACAGTCGCTCAGCGACCTGCAGCATGTATTTGAGCCCACCAGCCGCTTCAAGAATAGCGGCTGTTGTCACCACTGCAATGATGATCAGCATGACGGTAATCGGTGGGCTGGTCGGTGGCATCTTAAAGATGAACACCTGAATCGTCAGACCGATACCGGAAACAACACCCAGACCGATACCACCATAGCGACTGCCGATATAAAGGATCAGCAGCAAGAAAAGAAACTGGATATACAACATGACAGACTCCTTTTTGGGAGAACGGGTGATCAATAAACCGGTGGCGACAAGCTCACCGGATCTCTTTGTTGTGGTCACCTTAGGAGTCTTCTAGAAAGGAGTAAATATTAAGGATTTAAAATGGATTTATTCTATTGCGCGGATTGTGATGATTATGTTCACACCCACCTGGTGGGCATGACAAACAAGCAGGTTTGATCGGAAATTATTAGCGATGACGGACGTAACGGCGCTCCGGACGACCGACAACACCATAGATGAGATCAGCTTTTAAATAACCCTCAGTGGTCAGATATTCCAGATAACGGCGCGCGGTCGAGCGGCTGGCACCGATTGCCTTGCCGACGTCCTCGGCGCTCAGATCCGCTACCTGCGGATCATCGAACACCTGTCGAACCTTGCCCAGAGTTAATGAATCAATTCCCTTCGGCACTGATATTGATCCTCCATCCGCTTCTGCTGGAATATGCGCGTGCAGTAAACGGTCAACATCTTTTTGCTCCAGCGAGGCGCCACTGCGCGAAGCCAGATGAAGAGTACGAAAATTCTGTAAAGACTCCTGAAAGCGCGGGAAAAATACCGGTTTGACGATATAGTCAAAGACGCCGCCACGTAACGCATTCTGCAGGGTGGCCATTTCGCGTGCCGCGGTAATCAAAATAACATCGCATGGTTGGTCACCGGCACGGATGTGACGTAGCAGATCCATACCATTGCCTTCAGGGAAAAATAGATCGAGCAATACCAGGTCAGGCTGCAAAACCTCTATCATTTCCAGCGCATCATCAATCCGCACGGCAATACCGACAACCTCGAAACCCTCCAGCTTGGCGACAAAGCGCTGATGCAGATCGGCAATGCGCAGATCATCCTCCACCACCAGGACTCTGATCTTTTCTGAGGTCATCAATTAGCCTTTTGCTGTTTGGGTATCATCACCGTAAACAAAGCACCACCAAGTTCTCCCTGGCTGTAGATAATCTCCCCCTGCAGCCGGGTAACCGCATGCTTGACCAGAGGTAGCCCGGTGCCACGCCCCTTCCCTTCTTTGGTTGTCACACCCAGTTCAAACAGATTCTCAGCGATGGTAGGGGAGACACCAACACCGGAATCTTCCACCTCAATCACCAGATCGGGTCCCAGATCGGTCAGATACAATCTGACCAGCATCTCGTCACCTCGCTCCCGCACCGCTTCAAAGGCATTGTTCAGCAGATTCCCAAGAATGGTGACCAGCGCATCACGATCCAGGTGGGGTGGCAGATCAGCGAAGGAATTCTGCGGATCAAATTCCATCGTGATCTTGAGCTCACAGGCACGATTGTATTTGCCCAGGATCAATCCGGCAATCACCGGATCAGGAACCGCCTCAGCCAGGGTGCGCACCAGTTCCTGATAGCCGCTGGATTCATTAATCACCAGATCGAGGGCTTCCTGATAGGCCTCGAGCTGGAGCAATCCGGCGATGGTGTGCATCTTGTTGGAATACTCATGGGTCTGGGCGCGCAGCAGTTCGGAATACTCCTGAACATGGGAGAGTTCCTGGGCCAAGCGATCAAGCTCATCCTTGGGGCGAAAGCTCACCACCATTCCCCCATCCGTATGCTGCAGCGGAACAATGTTGACCAGCATCACCCGTCCGGCCAGGAGCATCTCCTGATCAAGCACCGGTTTGCCGTCAGCAAGGGCATGCGCCAGATCGGGACAGGGACAGATTTCGGCCAGAGGCTCCCCACGCATATCATCCATATCGGTACGTTCAAGGTATTTCAGTGCAGCAGCATTGACAAAGGTCAGATATCCACGCCCGTCAACCGCGATAACCCCTTCACGTACAGCCCCGATGATCGCGCTGCGCTCCTTGAATAAGGCTCCGATTTCATGGACTTCGAGGCCCATGATCGCCGCTTTCAGGCCACGGGCAATGAGGGTTGCACCGAAAACACCAAACAGCAGAACAATCGCAACATAACCGATAATCTCATAGCGTTGTGACCGTATCTGTTCATTGATCTGGCTGGTGAGATAGCCAACCGCGACAAAACCGACAATACGCCCTTCACCATTCACAACCGGGACAATGCCTCGTAATGACGGGCCGAGGGTGCCGACCGCTGCCGAAACGTAAGATTGTCCTTCGTTCAGGGCCGGACCGAGATCCCCACCAACAAAAGTCTTGCCGATCCGATCCGTTTCCGGGTGTGACAGACGAATCCCCTCACGATCACCAACGACGACATATTCCGCCCCGGTCACCTCACGCAACTTCTCGGCAAAAAGCTGAACAGATGCCACATCCTGGTTTTTTATACCCTCTATGACCACCGGATTCATCGCCACCGACTGGGCGATATTCAGGGCTTTACGTCCAAGTTGCTCGCGCAGGGTACGTTCGGAAAAATCAGAAAACAGTGCTCCAATCAAACTGACCAGAATCATCAGCAGAATCGTCACTAGCAGACTAAGCTTGACCTGCAGGCGACGGGGCAAAAGGCGATCGATCAACTGGAACAGTGCATCCATCTGGTTTACGTCCGAAAACGGTCCTTTTTACGTTGTGGCTGCGTCAATCTGCAGCCTTGTTTGTGCGA
>JAWOFG010000070.1:0-6144 GCA_046482365.1 Pelovirga sp.
GCAACAAGCCATCCGTGACGAAAAACAGCTTGCTGGTCAGCTGAAAATCCTGACCGCGATTGAAGAGGTTGAATCGGCCTTACTCGCTGAGCAGGGAAGCTTCAGGCGCGAGCAATTACTTGAACAACAGCAGGAAATGAACAATCAGGTTTTAAAAATAAGGACGGAAAACTATCTCCTTGGGCTGACTGATAGCCTGGAACTGCTACGCAGTGAAATGGCCCAGCTCGAAGTCCGCAGTCAGCAATTAACGAACCGACGCCAGTTGATCGGCTACCGTATCAGCCTGATCCGCGCCCTTGGCGGTCACTGGCTGGACGAAACGTTAAAAGAGCGCACCGCCCAACATGAAACAGGATATTAGGCAGACCATGACCCAAAGCGAACCTATTATCATTTCCCCGAAGCAGCCCGGTTCTTCAGACAAGGATTCGTTACGGCCGTTAAAAACCATAACCACGGTTATTTACGCCCTGCAGGCGACATCTTTTTTTGTCGGTGTCACCTTGCTTGTGGCGATTGTCTTTAATTACATCAAGCGTGATGAGGTACGGGGAACCTGGCTGGAGTCGCACTTTCGCTGGCAGATCCGCACCTTCTGGTTCGGTATGCTGTGGACAGGGGTAGGGATTATCACTTATCTGTTGCTCATCGGCTACGTTATTCTGTTAGCCAACTATATCTGGATGATCTATCGTGTCGCCAAGGGGTGGCTTAATCTGGCCGAAGGCAAGCCGATGGATTTTCGCCCCTATCGCCAACGTGGCTAGTTAAGCGCTGGTTGAGCTTTGCAGCAACTGCTTGACCTTGGCGAGATAATTGCGGGTTTCTGGCGGCATCTTTTCCAGACCGTGTCGATCGACATTCCCCTGCCCCCAGTTGTAAGCGGCCAGGGTGCGATCAAGATCGCCGGCGTATTTATTCAGCAGTTGACCCAGGTAACGGCTACCACCGTCAATATTTTCAGCTGGATCAAAGCTGTCCTTTACCCCCAGATCAGCGGCCGTGGCCGGCATCAACTGCATCAGCCCTTGTGCACCGACAGGTGATACTGCCGTTGGATTGTAGGAGCTTTCTACCGCGACAACAGCACGGATCAGTTCCGGTGCCAGCTTAACCTTGCGAGCGACTCGGTCGATAATGCCTTCAATCTGGTCACGACCAACGGCTTCTGATTGCTCTTGCAAGGGCGCCACGTTCCGGCGATACTTGTCAATAAATTGACTCATACGATTGTCGAGCAGACTAAAAGGGGATTTTGTGGACATATCGAACAGGGGCTGACCCTCCTGTTCATCATCGTCGCTATCGGAAAATAAACCCTGCATCATCTGTAACTGGGTGACCTTGAGCTGGATCAGCGCCTGCTCAGCGGTCGCCGGCGCCCCGGTCTGACCCTGGGTCGCCTGTTCCAGTAGCGCGGCAAATTCGTTACCAGGGGGATGATTGTTCATCCCGGATGCCGAAGCCGGCAATGACCCGGGAGCAAACAAGGCATGGGAATTAAGGGGGTTAATACTCATAGCGACCTCCTGGTCGATACAAACGGGTGTCAAGTATCTGTCTCATCGACATGTTCTCCCCTGTTCATAAGCAAATTCCGAACCAGTTTTAAAGGTAACTGTTATCGTCCAATGGATTTTTGAGATGGACAAAACCACAGAAAAACTTCACAACCGCATCAGACGCAGTTGCGGCAAGGCGATTGGTGATTTTAACCTGATTGAGGATGGCGATCGGATTGCCGTGGCGGTTTCCGGTGGCAAAGATTCTTGGACACTGCTGCATATCCTGGATGACCTGCGCAGGCGGGCACCGGCCAACTTCGAGTTGATTGCAGTGAATTTTGATCCGGGATTTTCCGGTTACCGTAGCGATCTTATTGCTGACTATCTGCAATGCCGCAACATCCCCTGTCATCTGGAAAAAACCACAAGCGCTATGGTGATCGAGGACAAACTCCGTCCCGGATCATCCTACTGTGCTTTTTGCGCCCGCTTGCGGCGTGGTTTTCTCTACAGCGTTGCCGAGCGTCTTGGCTGTAATAAGTTGGCACTGGGCCATCATCTCGATGATTTCATCGAAACCCTGCTGCTCAATCAGTTTTATGCGGGGAAGCTGGCGGCCATGAGTCCAAAAATGCCGGCGAAGAATGCTCAGCAGACGGTGATCAGGCCACTGGTGTACGTGGAGGAAGCGCTGATCAGCGACTACAGTAGCCGCTGTGATTTTCCGATTATTTCCTGTGCTTGCCCGCTGGCGGGGGAGCAGGAACAACTTCAGCAGCGGCAACGGATGAAACGCCTGATAAAAGAGTTGAGCAGCGAAATCCCACAGATTCGCCGGAGTCTGCTCGGCGCGATGGGAAATGTCCACCACCGCCATCTGCTCGGCTGAGCTACTTGTCCTTTTTGCCGAAGCCTGAGAACAAGCCCTTGTGCTGGGCGGTCTGCTCGCGCCGCAGGTTGATCAGGCGCAGTTCGCGCAGTGCTTCGGTACAATCGGGATTAGCCTGCACCGCTACCTCAAAGGATTTCTCGGCCTGGCGTTCCTTGCCCTGGGCTTGATAGACATGACCAAGATAGAGGTGGGTCAGATAAGACCGGGGATTAAGCTCGCGCGATGCCAGCAGAATCTCCATGGCCTGGTTACGGTTTTCGGTTTTTTCCGGTGCTGACTTAAACAACGCCCAGGCAAAATTGGTCATATACTCCGGCTCTTCGGGGCTGAACTCGACGGCTTTTTTCAGCGCCTTGGCGGCCGTGGCAAAACGGCGCACCTTGAGCAGGGCCAGCCCTTCCTGATACGCGGCTTCAGCTTCGATCACCTGGTTGATGTCGATCTTCTTTTTGGGTCCGTTGATCAACTCGTCCAGATAGTCCGTACGGGTTGCCGGATCGCTGAGTACGGTATATGCCTGGGTAATATATTGAAACATTTCACTGACCTTGACACTCATTTCGCGCGAGAGACTGCTGCCGAGGAAACGGTCAGGGTGATATTCCTTGGCCATTTTATAGTAGGCCCGGCGAATCGCCCCCGAATCACTCTTGCGTTCGATCCCCAGGGCCTCAAAATAGTCGGCATCCATGACCCGCTGGTAATCACCAAGGATCTTGCGTCGCAACTTTTCATCAATCAGGGTCGTCTCGCTATCAGCCTGATCATCAGCCACCCCTTGCTGCGGTGTTGCGTGGCGCTCAATCATCTCCGAAATCAGCAGAGCCGCAATCAGCTTTTGCACTTCGCGCCGCGCCAGAGGGTGCTGCTCGAGGATATCCTGCAACCGTTTTTGTCCCTGACAACTTTTTAACACCGCCAGGGCACGCTTGCCCAGGTCGATATCCTGAAAACGATACTTGGGATTGGTCGCCTGACAGAGATAGTCAGAAGCAAAGGGGTAAAGAAATTCGTCAACCTGTTTGATCGTCCAGTAGCGGTTGATCCCCTGTAAAATCAATGAGGCGGGGGACAGAGGGATCTGGGTTACCCCTTTTTTAAAGTCCTTGCCCGGCTCAAAATGCATGGAACCACTACGCCAGGCAAAGGTTGAAAGCAGTTTTTCCGTCACCTGCCGTTCCAGTACCTCTTTGAGATCCTGCGGGGTCAACAGACCCATCTGAATCAGCACGGTTCCCTGCAGGCGCCCGCTTTGTTTACTTAACTCAACCGATTGATCACAATCAACCTGGGTGATGATACCCTCGCGTACCAGCATGCGCCCGAGACACTCACCCAGAACATTGGAGCGGGCGAAGACCGGATAACCATCCTTGATGTAGATTACCTTTTTGGCATTGCCATGATGCAGGTGCAACAAACCTGTTACTCGATCAACATAAAGACGATGCAACTGGGTCGGTATGGTAAATTCAGATAGGGGCAGGACTTTGTTTTGAAGATCACCGGCGGGTTTTTTTCCAGGTTTGAATATCCGCTCCAGCAGGCGCTGCAGATCAACACCGGTAAACGGCTTGAAGAGGAAATCATCAACGCCATATTCCTGCTTAGCGGCGTTGATCTGTTCCGGACTGTGGAAGGTGGTGGTAATCATGACCACCGGCAGATCACGGGTTTTCTCATGCTTGCGCAAGGCCTGACAGATATTCGGGCCGGAAATCTCCGGCATATTGATATCGATCAGAGCCAGTTCAAAATCCTCGCTGAGCAGTTTGCGCAACCCCAGGGCCCCACGATCAACCGTTTCGACATGAAAACCCGCTGCCGTCAGGGCCTGCTGAAGGAAATCCCTCAGGTCACGGTCATCGTCGATAATCAGAATGTTCTTACCCATAAATCAGCTTCCTTGTTTTTTTACGATGTCCCCTGGGGGTTCAGATAAAACTCCATCCGCTCCCGAATCTCTTCGGTGATCCGGCGATAATCATCCATGAAGGCCTGCTCCGGCTTGACCTCTGGCCCCCCATAGCCAAGGCTTTTTGACACCTTGCGAAATTCCTTGCCACGCATCGAGAGTTCGTTGATCGACTGGTCATACAATAAACGTAGTTTGTTTTCCAGTTGGCGCAGGAAGGTATAACCGGAAATCAGACAGTCAACATCACCCTGCGGCAGCAGCCCTTGCGCACCAAGAACTTCCAGTAACCTGATGGTATTCTGGGTCCTCAAGGCCGCAACCTTGTCAGCATGCCGCAATTGAAGAAATTGTGCAATAAATTCAACATCAACCATGCCACCCCGACCGGTTTTAATATTCAGCAGCTCATCACTTTCGCGGGCGATCTCCTGCTCCATGCGGCGACGTAAACGATAGATCTCGGCCTGCAGGTTTTCCGGAAGTGGCCGCTTAAACGTCAGTTCGTTAATGGTGGTCTGAACCGATTGAATAAAATCAGCCGCTCCGGTCACAGCCCTGGCCTTGGTCATAGCCTGTCGCTCCCAGGGTTGAGCGGATTCCTGATGATAGCGTTTAAAGGCACTCAAGCTGGTAACCAGCGGGCCCTGATTACCTGAGGGGCGCAGGCGCGTATCGATCTTGTAGACAAAGCCCTCGCGTGTCACCAGGGTGAGAATGGTAATAATGCGCTGCGCCAGTTTGGCAAAATATTCATGATTGCTGATCGAGCGAAAGCGCTCCGGATCGGTTTCCTTAACCGCTCGTGTCCGTCCTTCTTCCTGGTAAATAAAAATGATGTCGAGGTCAGAATGATAATTCAGCTCATAGCCACCCAGCTTACCCATCCCGATAACGGCAAACTCGGTCTCCTGACCGGTCTCAGCCGGATCGTCAGTGAACGGGGCGCCAAAGCGGATAACCAGCTCCCGGCGCGCCAGGCGCGCGGCATGCTCCAGACACACTTCAGCCACCAGGGATAACTGTCGGGCAATATCCTCCTGTTCAATAAAACCATGGAGATCATTCAGGGCAATTCGTAAAAACTCCTCGTTGCGAAAACGCCGCAGGGTATCGAGGCGCCATTCAAAATCTTCTTCCTGCGCCAACTGCACGCCCAGTTCTTCTTCCATCTGCTCACGGCTTTTACTCTGGGTGCCGTAGGAGTCAAGCACCAGGGCATCAAGCAATTCGGGACGCTGGATAAGGATGCGCGACAGCAACTGGCTGGAGCCGAACAGCGCAATCAGCAGCTTGGCAATCGGCGGATTTTCAACCAGAAGCGAGAAAAAATAGCTGCGCGCGCGAATACTGTCGAGAAAAGCATCAAGGTTATTCAACGCCTGATCGGGGCTAGCGCAATCGAGGATCTCGCCCAGCAGCAGGGGCGCAAGCTTTTCCAGACAACGACGCGAGCGCCGCGTCATCCGCCGCGAGGGACTGTCACCACGCAGCAGAGTCAAGGTGTCATAAGCGGCATCGGGGTTGGCAAAGCCTTTTTCTTCGAGCAGATCCTTGACCAGGTCAGGGTCGGAATCGTTGGCCAGGATCACTCCGACCTCCGGCCGTATCTCGACCATCTCGGCATCTGCTGAATGAAACAACTCGCGAAAGATTCCGTGTACCGCCTGGCGATGGCGGTCAAGTTCGGCCTTGAAAGCCGCGCTATCAGCACAGCCACAGCGGCGCGCCAGAATGGTCATGGAACGCTCATCCTCGGGCAATGAATGGGTCTGCTGTTCCTGTACCATCTGGATCCGGTGCTCAACCGTGCGCAAAAACCGATAGGC
>JAWOFG010000109.1:0-5179 GCA_046482365.1 Pelovirga sp.
ATATCGCTATAAGCATGTTACCGGGTCACAAGTTCATTACTTTGACTGGCAATTGAATAGTGGAGAAACACTCTACCTGCAGACCCGCCAACAGTTGGAGTTGACGGAAACCAGATTTAACAGCGACCTGTCAACGTTGAGCTGGAAGATACGGGATTCTGACTCGCTGACCGACCTGACTGTTGAAAGAATGGGAAACAGCCTTGTCATGCAGGGAACATTTAAAGGTAAAATTATCAGCAAAGAAGAACAGATCGATGAAGCACCCTGGTATCAGGCTTTGTCGGTCTCGTTACGGCAGTTCGTTGATCTGGAGCAGGAATCTATCCATTTCTGGACCATCAGAGCCGACAACCTGGAGGTTCACCAGCTTCGGGCTTCTCGCCAGAAAAACACCTCGATCATGGTGGGTCATGATTCGGTAGCAACGATCCAGCTGAAAATTCAACCGACCGGCTGGCGCGCGCCATTCTGGAACGCCACCTACTGGTTGCGCGAAGACGACGGTGTTTTTCTTCGCTATCAGGGTCGCAGTGGGCCACCGGGAGCACCGACAACGGTCATTACAATGGTCAGTCGAGACTTAAATATTTTAGTCAAATAGATCAAAGTGATCGTCTTTTTTCTGTCTGTTGCTGCCACGATTCTGACTGAGACCCACTGGCTTACGATATCTTTGCCAGCAACGCCCTGGCTGCCGGTTCAGAAGATGCCGGGTTTTGACCTGTAATCAAGAGCCCATCCGTCACAGTATGAGGTTGCCAATCAGCCTGTTTGGAAAAGTTGCCACCCTTCTGCTTGAGCATATCTTCGACCAGAAAGGGAACAATCTCTGTTAAGCCAACGGCCTCTTCCTCGCTGTTGGTAAAACCGGTGACGGTTTTTCCCTGAACCACGGACGCTCCTTCTGGAATCTTGGGATGTCGAAATACAGCAGGTGCGTGACACACTGCGGCAACCGGTTTCTCAGCGGCAAGCATCGCTTCTATCAGAGCAATGGAAGAGGGATCTTCGGCAAGATCCCACAAAGGGCCATGCCCGCCAGGGTAAAATACGGCGTCAAAATCAGCGGCGGAAACTTCAGATAATTTAAGTGTTTGTGACAAGGCGTTCTGGGCGTCACTATCAGCCTTGAAACGATGTGTTGCTTCCGTCTGAAAGTCAGGGGCGTCACTCTTGGGGTCAAGGGGTGGCTGGCCGCCAAGTGGTGACGCGAGAATCACCTCAGCCCCAGCATCTTTGAACACGTAGTAAGGGGATGCAAATTCCTCCAACCAGAATCCGGTTTTTTCGCCGCTGTTGCCAAGTTGATCATGTGAGGTCAGTACCATCAGTATTTTCATATTCTGTCCTTAACAAGGAGTAATCAAACCGTTTTGAGCAGGATATACAGTTTAACAAACTTTTTATATAACAGACAAACCCACGCCCCGATTCGACCCACAGGGTATTCCCCAGTGTCTTCAGCGGCGTATCCATTCAGATCAGACTTCGATCAACTCCAGGAGCTCACATCAAAATAGAGCCTGGCACGAAACCCCTTGCGATTGCTGAGCGGGATATAGAACCCCTTCTCATCGTGGCTTAGTTCGGTGCCGCGATTTTCGCCCCAGTTGTTGTCCGACTCGACATAGCGTAGCGTCCACCCCTCATTATTCAGCACAACATTCAGCACAATTTTGTCGCGGTAGAGGTTTTCATCCGGGATGCGGCGGTTGATGGACAGAAAGCCGTCGACCCAGAAATCGGTGCTGCGTACGGCCAGGTCCACGGTAAAGACCATGGTTTTTCCGGAGGTGATTTTTGTGGAATCAAGAAAAATGCTGCCCAATACGGGGTATCTGGGTTGTGACAGTTGCTCGCGCTGCGGATAAAACATCTCGTCAAAGGTCCGAAAAACCGCCGAAGCATGCTCGGCGCGGCGGTCAGTAAGGGGAATCGGGACCTCGCCCCGGGGCATCATGGTGCATTCGAACAAGTAGGAGCCGCGAACCTGCTTGTTGGCCTGGTACTCCTTACGGATGGCAGGCGGCAGCGGCAATTTTTCCGGCACCAGGCGCAGAACCACCCGATGGTTGCCGAACAGAAAACGTATCAGATTGAGGTAACCTTCTTGTGAATTCACCATGCCGTAATGGCCGCTGTGGCTTAAGTGGCAGTAGACGCGTGGCGCACCTTCGACATACGCATTTTCAATGCGCACCAGACCATCGCTGGCCGCACCGACACCCATGCGCACAAGGCTGTAATCAGGCGGATTGGTGCCGACCAGACAAAAAAACCGCTCCGGGGGAAATTTGCCGTTCAGATGGTTCACCTTGCCGTCACGGGGCTGAAGATCAAGGTACTCGGCGATATGCTTACGGTTAAAGTTGCTGATATCCCACAGCCCCAGCATCCTCGGCACATTGATCCCGCCAATCTCGATGCCGTTATGTGGGGTCCCGTAGGTAAAGACCTTGTCAACACTGAGTTTTGCTGTTTTGCTGCCGACCTGATCATTCTGTAGCAGGCAGCGGCAGATCAGTCCACCCATGGAATGGGCCACGAGATACACTTTGAAATCGCGTTCGGCCTCGGGATCACCCCCGCACACCTGATGTCGTACCTGTTCAATCAGATTGCCCAGTCCGCTGGCGGCTTCAATAATCCCCGGGCGGCGGCCCTCTCCCGTTTCCGCCTGCTCATAATAGCGATAAATAATGACGCTCTGCTGCGAAATAGGCCCAGTGCGGATATTCCCTTCCAGATAGACATCCTGATAGTCGTATTCTTTCATCAGTCTGATCAGGGGAGATTCGAAGATATAGTGCAAAAAGGATCGATCATGGGCTTGTCTGATTCGTGTCGAACCGAGATTAAAGCCCATGTAGGGCGTATTTACGGTCTCTTCGATCTCGGTATCGCGCATGGCGAAGCCACGAACATAGATGATGGGGTGACGATCAGGGTGCAATTTCATGACGTGATCTCCCTCGCGCAATAGTACTGGCGTCTGGAAACAAAAACTCCACCGGCCGGCTCGATAGCCGCTGCGGTGGTAATTGATGATGACAGAAGAGCGTTGTCACTGCTAAGCCCCTGGTTCTTTTAGTTCGTTGAGCTCATGTCCCGCTCTTTTATTTCTTCGGATAATCGTAGTAAAGCAGGGTGGCACAACCTGGCGAAACGGCCGACCAGTCGTTCACAGCAAGTTCCAGTTCCAGTACCGCACAGGTTGGCAACCATTCGGGAGCCTGTGGGCATAGCCACAGGCCCAACTCACTAAGCCCCGGATTATGGCCGATCAACGCTATATGCTCCAGTGCGGGCAGTTGACGGACAGTCTCGACCAGCATTGACAGGGAGGCATCATAAATATCGCGATGAAAAACTATCTGTTCTTGCGGTGCATCAAGTTCGTGTGCCAGCAATTCGACTGTTTCAAAGGCTCGACGCGCCGGACTGCTGACCAGCAGATCCGGTATACTGCCACGCTTCAGAATACGTTCGGCCATCATCGGCGCCGCTTTATTGCCACGGTGATTCAGAGGGCGGTCAAAGTCGCTTGCTGCACCGCTGCTCCAGTCAGACTTGGCGTGACGTATCAGAGATAAATTTTTCATGCTGATCCTCCTGCCTTCTGCAGTCATGGCTTGCAATAACTGACCATTTTAGTTGATTATAGCAAAGCACACCTTCTCAGGGCTAAAACACGAAGCACACAACGACTATCTAAAAGGTTAGCAGATGAGCTGTCTAAAAGGTAAATCGGAAGTTAAAAAAAACAAGGCAAAGTATGTCTGCAAAAAATGTGACGCCTTCACCCGGAGTAAAGGGGATGTGTGTAAGCCGGAAAAAGTAGCAGCGACGAAAGAATCAAAAAAGAGCGATAACAAGAACAAGGAGAAGAAAAAAACTTCCAAGTGATGAGATCTGCTCTTAACATGGATGGCTGAACACGGCCATTTGAGATGAGCCACCCAATTGCATATCTATCTCACCAAGATCGCTGAAATTCACCTGATAACCGGCGCGCCCGGCCACTCCTTGTGCCCAGTGACGAAATTTCTGTCTACCCCACTCGAATTGATGATCCGGGTGGCGAAATCGTCCCGGAGTCATGCCATGGAGAGGGTTGTATTCGCTGTTGGGGGTGGTAATGATCACCGTTTTCGGCACATAGCCTGAGAACACCGCCCGCTCCACCAGTGACAGACGTCCCGGGGCGATATGCTCGATGGTCTCGATCAGAGTAACAGCATCGAAACCCTTTAAATCTTCAATACAATCGGTAAAAGAGGCCTGATAAAGACGCATCCGCCGACCATCCGGCGGATGCTGGTGATCAGTCAGTTGATGTCTGGCTTCCTGTAATACGTCCTGTGAGGTATCAATACCAACGATGCGACGAAACTGCGGCTGGTCGGCCAGCAACAGTAACAGCTCCCCCGGCCCGCACCCCAGATCCAGCACCGATGTGGCACCACTGGCACAGAGTGCTTCAACCACGGTATCGAGGCGTTCTTTATGAAGAAGAGTCACCATCGCTTTTTTTCACAATCTGGTTATCTATTTTACTGAAGTTCCAGCGTGCAGCGTTACTGAAGCCAGGCAGATAACCAGATTTCACAAAAAAATTCGTCTGCTACCAGGGCAATTCGTCACCGTTGCTGTGCCAAAAGGAGCCGGTATTTTCAAGGCTCAATGCAGCAATCCGCTGAGCCAGTCCCAGCGCTGACTCTTCCGGTGAGATCAGCCCGCCGAAATTGACCATCCGCGTTTTAACATAACCGGGGTGAAGTAGCGCCACCGCGATGCCACGGTCCCTTAAATCGACAGCCAGGGACTTGCCAAAGGCGTTAAGGGCGGCCTTGGAAGCACGGTAGCCGTAACGCCCGCCGGAATCATTGTCGGCAATAGAGCCCATGCGACTGGTAATCAGGGCGATCTTGCTGCCGGCGACAAGGTTCGGCAACAAGGCCTCACTGATGCGCAGTGGCGCGTAAGCATTGATTTCCATCTGCAGACGGATTGAATCAAAATCAAGCTGGCCGAGCACCTCATCGTTCAGCAGGCCGGCGTTATTGATAAGCAGATCAATGGTTGTGCCGTGCAGCTTATCGACAAGACGCTTCACATCTATGGCATTGGTCACATCGATTCCATCGATGACCTCAGCCACCGCTGCCAGCTCCGT
>JAWOFG010000174.1:0-9457 GCA_046482365.1 Pelovirga sp.
GAGTGTGGTTATGAGCGTCTGGCCGAAGTTCAGGAAGAAATACTCTGGGTCTGTGAAGCGGCCCATGTCCCCGTAATCTGGGCGACACAGGTGTTGGAGCGTCTGGCTCAGAAAGGCCTCCCATCTCGGGCGGAAATCTCCGATGTCGTCATGGCGCATCGGGCGGAATGCGTCATGCTCAACAAGGGACCGCACATCTCCGAAGCTGTGGAAGTTCTGGACAACATCCTCAACCGAATGCAAAGCCATCAGAGGAAAAAGCGCGCCATGCTGAGGGAGCTCAAATTGGCTCATGTGAAGCTTTGACCGGAAGGTCAGAAAACGAGGTTGAAAAAAGATGGATGTGGTTGACCCGGATCTTAAGGCACTTTACCTCAAACGTCGCCTGCTCCCGCATGAGGCGGTAGAGACGATAGCGGACTGCAAGAATCTGATTCTGGGTATGAGTGCCGCACAGCCCCCTGCCCTGATGGCAGCAACGGCCGACGCATTGAAAGACCGACTTCTTGGTCCCCTGGCCCTCTATTACCTACACGGCACAGAAAGCCTGCGACGGAGCCTTTTGACTCCTGAATTATCCGACCGCGTTATTCCCCGCCCCCTGTTTCTTAGCCATTCCGACAGGGACGCGATTGCGCAATCCGGTTCCCAAAGCTGGATCGAGTTTGTGCCCGCCATGCTCCACCAGGCTGGGCGCCTGTTAACCGAACACATCGATCCCGAGTGCTTTTTTGTGACAGTTTCGCCCATGGACCGCCATGGCTATTTCAGCCTCGGTACCAACGCCGACTATGGCGCGTCGGTGATTCGAAAGGCCAAAAAGGTTATCGTCGAGGTCAATCGATTCATGCCTCGAACCTTCGGTGAATGCTCGGTTCACATCTCCGAAATAGATCACCTTGTGGAACATAACGAGCCGCTGATCGAAGCCACTCCCAACCCGCCTACCGATGTGGACCTCAGGATTGCCGAACAGATAGTCCAGCGGATTCATGATGGCGATACGCTGCAAATTGGTGTTGGTGGTGTTCCCAACGCTGTATTGGCTGGACTGACTGGCCACCGGAACCTGGGCCTGCACAGTGAGCTGTTTTCTCCGGCCATGATGCCGCTGATTCAGTCAGGTGTGATGAACGGCCGGCGTAAGACCTGGATGCAGCACAAGCATGTGTTCACCTTTGCTCTCGGAGACCGTGCTCTGTACGACTTTCTCGACGATAACCCCTCGATAGTGGGTTACCCGGCATCCTGGGTAAACAACCCCGACATCATTCGGCTCAATGACAACATGGTGTCCGTGAACTCTGCGCTTGAGATAGACCTGACCGGACAGATCAACTCCGAGCAACTGGGTGATCATCCGTTCTCCGGCACTGGCGGCCAACTGGATTTCGTGCGGGGTGCCTATTCCGCCCGGAACGGACGTTCGTTTGTCGCGCTCCGGTCAACGGCGCGGTCTGGCAAAGTCAGTCGTGTCGTATCCCGACTTCGCGGGGGCGCGGTGACGGACCCCAGAAACGACGTGCACTTCGTTGTGACTGAGTACGGCTGCGTGAATCTCAAAGGGCTTTCGATTCCGCAGCGAGCCCGGTCACTGATTGATATCGCGGCCCCGGAATTCAGGGAGGAGTTGGAGCGCGAAGCAATTTCAATGGGGCTGATGTGAAACGAACAAAATCGTCATTCATTACCGGTGCAGATCTATCCATTAATGGCGGCGTGTCCATCCAACGATTGAGACCACTATCGGCACACCCAAAACAGTAGCAAGTTAACGTCCTTGGCCTGCCTCGTTTACTTCCCTTCAAACGATTGCGGCAACTGCAGAACTTATCCTGAGCAGCGATTGCTAGCGTGCTATCTTTCGCGATAGGGAGGATAATCGTTGTCGCCACTTTGGCTGTTGGGGAATCCAACAGCTGCCGCCTTATCGTAAGACGGTCCGGTTACTCCAGAAACAGGGTGCGTCTATGCGTTATCGACTCAGTCAGAATGGGAACTTCAGGAAACACTTTGAACGGCTGATGCGATCCGTCAATGAGGACATCGCTTTGGCATCACTGCGCGCCTGCAGAGATCCGGAAACAGGTGTCCATGAGGCTCGCAAGAGCTGCAAGGAAATACGAGCGCTTTTACGCCTGGTCAGACCTCAAATTGGCAAAAGGGAGTTTCGCCACAGACAAGAATTTTATAGATCGATTGCTGCCAGGCTTTCTGGAAATCGGGATGCCATGGTCCGCGAAAAAACCTGGCAAGATCTTGTGGAGGAAACGCCGTCTCTCCAAAGTTCCAATTACGAAAATGTGGCGCAATTCTTATCCAGCCAGCAAAATCTGGATCCGATCGATGAGAAGGGACGTGATTTTTTCGTGGATCTGGCATTAGAGGTCGAGTCTGAGAGCAGCGCACCCAAAAACTGGAATCTGCCCAGGTCTCTCCCAGATCTACTCCCAAACCTCAAGCGCATTTACGAGAAAGCCCGAGACGCTGAGCAAAAGGCTATAGTCTCTGATGATATTGAAGAATTCCATCGGTTCCGTAAGCGCTCCAAAGACCTGTTCTATTGCATGAGGGTTCTGCGGCCTATGTTGGGTAAAGGGCTCAAACGCAAATTAGCCAAACTCCAGGCACTCACTGAGCTTCAGGGACTCGCCAATGATCAAGCCGTGTTATTGGATTATCTGTCCGAACACCGTCAGGCGATAGAGATAGACGATACGAGGTGGGAGTTTGTCGCTGATTGTATCCGGGATAAGCTGCTGGATCTCCAGAAACAAAGCCATAAAGCGGCACGGAAAGTTTTGGCGGACTCGCCAGGATCATTCCTAAAAGCATTATAAGTGGTGCAATACGACCGTCAGGATTGCTTGCTCCAGTCCTGGCGCAATTTCAAAAACTGATTTTTGTAAGGAGCGATGGTCTTCAACAAAAAATCGGACCTGGAGAACCAGCTACGCCCCCACGCGATTTCGTTCTCGGCTTCGTCATGGAGTGTCGAGTCAATTATCCATTGATGCACGCTGGAATGAATGACTCTGGCGACCGAAACAACCCGGCACTCGTGCAGGGGCTGGGAAGGCGAAAATTCGAACTTATCGCATTTAACAAGTAACGATGTTTCCTGGGTATTGGCAGCAAGTGCTGCTGCATCCAGGAGAAGCTGGAAGATGATGCTGTCTTTTACAGTTCCCCATGAGGTGGAGGCTTCTGGAGTGAGTCGGACTGATACAGAACAAAATCCGCATGCAAGATCGAGATTGGGGCGGACCCAGACTCCAGATGAGGACGAGAAAAACAATGCCTGCAGAGCTTGGTGATGGTTTTTTCTATCACTCATGGCACACCTGACTGCCTTACTCGCCCAGCATTCGATGGGACCGAAAGGATTGGGTTGCTAACCCTGAAGACTGGAAAACTGTTAAAAAAGCCGGGAGGAGCCCCCGGCAACATGGTTCTGCTTAGAGAAAACACGATGATGTTTAGCAACACCATCAACAGAATAACGAGCAATCATTGCAATTTTGTTTCAATTGCCACGAGCCGAACATCTGTTTCTCGTGAACGCTTTCCAGTCGACAATGTTTCCGTCAGAGTCAAAATGGACGAAACCCGCATAATCATCATCGTCGTGCCAAGTTTTAATATAACCGATCACTTCACCCCGCTCTGAGAGCATTCTGAACGACGATCTGCTGATACCTTCAGACACCCTGTTGGCGTTTTCACTATCGATTTCCTGCAGCGTAGCATTGGGTTCGTTGAGCAAGGCAAGGGCGAGAAGTTCAGAATTCACAGGGTAAACTCCTTTGTATTCAAACTATTGAGAGCATAACAACGGAACAGGCCCTATTATATCCGAGACTTCATAAGTTGGCTTGACTTCTCTCAAGACCGTTTCTGAATAAAAAACAACCAGCCAATAATCTATGATCCCCTGGTCTATCGAAGCATCTGTATGCCCAAGAGAATGAATGAAAAATAACGCGGATGAACCCCCGAGCATGATCTGACTGGCACTGATCAGACGTACGTTTAACGACCGTCGTCACACTGAGTAATCGGGGAAAAAAAATGAGCATTCGACAGTTTAATGGTCGTATCTTTTTCAAGGACAAGGCCATAAACCTGAAAATTGGCGGCCCAGTCAGTGATGATGGGCAACAGACAGTCATTGCAATGGACGAGTCGACACACAGCCTTCGCATCATTCGGTGCGACATGGAATCTTTGGACTTCCAACAGCTCGCCGAATTACTAAGGGACGAGTTCAATCAGATGGATGTTCCGCTGTTTCCATCAGAGAATGGCCAAGAACTTCTTCGTCATTGACGCTGACAAGGCACCCAGATAGTCGGAACAATAGCTTGAGCTGACTCATCCGGGCCGATAAAGCACGACAATCCTCTTGACGATGCCCTTATCAGACAATACCGGCAGGTAACTGGCATTCAGCCAAATACCCTCCCCTTGTGCGTCCAGATTAAAGAACTGCCCCTCCTTCACATGCCCGGTTACAAGCTCTCGCCAGAAAACGATATATTCTTCGCCTCTGGCGTAGTCGTCTTCGCAGAAAACCCGATGGTGCTTTCCGATTAACTTTTCTTCCTGCTGGTACCCAAACAGTTCCAGGCAGGGCTTGCTGACCCGCTCGACCAGACCATCCCGGCTGAGCACCATCAGCGCCGTGTGCTGTTCGATGGCCCGAAAGTCCGCCTCCAACTCATCAATGCGGCTCTCGGCGGCTTGCAGTTTCTCCTGTGTGGCCTGAAGTTCCAGCTTTGTCCGATTGTAAAATGCCACCTCGCCCCCCTCTGCGGTTGCCCTGAATAGTTTACGTTACAACACTTTCTGTTAAGCAACCCTTTTACGAAACAGCGGAGTATTCTGATTGCTCGGCGGGCAAACACAGGGAAATTAATCAAACTCGTATCCTTCAATCCCCAGACCGGTATCGGCGAATTTCACGGTACTGCCGCGCCCGACAGCGCCGGCGGCTTCATCTGATGAGAACCAAATGTCTTTTTGCTCGTAATATCTTGGTACAATGAAATGAGCAGCCCATGAGCCTGATATCCAAACCGTTCGATGACAGTGGCGTAGAGATGGTTGATGACATCGCCCGATACGGCACGTCAATCTCCAAACGCATAGAACAGTTTCGCCAACGAAGTGGTCAGCGCAGCGACTCTGCGAATCTCTACTCCGGCTTTGCTGTTATGTGGGTGCTCTGCGACACCGTTTGCGAAATCATCGACACTTCTGCAAACGAGCCCTTTCGCAAAGAGTGCGCTCGCGCGGCCAACACATTCCTCATTGAATCCGCGTGTCCAGATGACCTGCCCGACTTGGGACTTCCCGACGATCACCAACCATCACAAGCACTTATCAAGGAAGTGAGCTCAATCCTGGCTGATGACCAGATAGTCCCGGCAAACGGCAGCGTCCCGCTTCAGACGTTGTTGCTGGCATTGGTCTGGGCCGCTCTGAGCTTTGCAATGGAGTCGTTACCTGCCGACCAGGCTCGTACCTGGGTACGCCAGCGGATCATGGACTCTGCAAGAGCGGCCCCTTACCATTGACTGCCACACTCTGTGACCTATCGCTATGACAAAGCTCGCTCTTGTAACCGGACCAAGCTCCGGAATTGGTCATGAAACCTGCGCCCTGTTTGCGCGGGAAGGCTATAAAGTTGTCGCCCTAACGCGAGAACCCAATGGCACCGGTTCCGCAGCCCAGGAAATAAAGCTGGACCTTGAGTCCTTTGAGCAGATTGACAGCCTTGAGGAAGTGCTGGGGGCCGAGATCGCGAATGCCGAACGGGTCGTTCTGGTTAACAACGCCGGTTACGGGCAGTTTGGGGCGGTTCGGGATCTGTCCGAATCCATGTGGCAAAAGCAATTCAGCACCCACGTATTCGGCCCCATCAAGCTGGCTGCCGTCTGCCTGAGACTCTGCGAACAACACGGCATACCCTTGCGGGTCATCGCGGTTAGCTCTGTTCTCTCTATCGCGCCCCAGAAAATGAAAGGCGCTTACTGTGCTGCCAAATCCGCGATGAACACGGCCCATGAAAGCTTCTGGTTTGATGAACAGGGCAGCAACAGCCTGGAAAGTGTCTCACTTGTGCTCCCGGGCCCCGTGGTGACCCGGTTCAGAGAATATGCCCTGGCGGCTTTGCAGCCTGTGCTTGGCCGGGCAAGCGCCGTGCACCGGGAAAAGTACAAAGCAATGGAGGCAGCGCTCGCGCCAGGCGCCAGAATCAAGCCCTTTACAGCCAGTGCGTCGGACGTCGCGAAAAAGATTGTCAGGGCTGCAGAAGCGGGACGTCCCAAGCCTCGATATCTGGTTACACCCCAGACCTACGCTGCCGAATTTATCACCCGGTTTATTCCCCGGTCGATCCAGAGAATCATCTTGATGGTTTGAATTCGTTGTTTCGTTAAATCATGATTCGAGGTTTCACTGCACCTGTTCTATGGGAGTCAACACTTCGTTCCTCCTCATAAACCACGGCATGAACGGAGCGTTATAACGGGCCCATATCGGCGCTCCAGTTGCTCTATACCCCTTTTCATCAATCCACCTTTCCAGCCTGGATTTGTTCTTTTGGTAACCTGATTCACTCCAAAACCCGGAATATCGTATGGCCGCCATGGTCTGCTCCGGTACAGAACGTAAAGCGATCCGTTCGTCGTTGGGTTTCGGTATGCTGTCCATCGTAAGCGAACTGGGCATCATGAAACTGACTACCCATTTACCATCAACCCGGGCTTGCCCTACTGGTGCCGTCATGTCGATTTCCTGACCCTCAGCCACCTGGCCAACGGGCGCGGTCATGGCGATTTCCTGCTGGGATTGGTTATTGCCGGAAATGTATTTAAACAAACGACCAAAAGCTTCACTGCCCGCGTCTTCAAATTCCGTATCGACGACGGTCTCTGCAACAATCTGCGGCTCATACTGACGTACTTCCAGATTCTCCTCCTTCAGGAGTACTGTGTATTCCGCTTCTTCTGTCGCCATGGTGGTTGCCGATAAGAACATTGAACACAGTGCGATGACTAACGCCGCCTTCCGCGAAAGCGCCTCAGAAAGCACGTTCATAAGCCACTCCAGTAATATGCTTTGTCAGGGCCAAACTATCCTTAGGCTACCACGGACACTGTTAAAAAGAGGCTAAACCACGATTCGTTGCATCAATCCGCCCGCCAAGAATCTCCCGGGCCTCGAGAATGACATAGTCTTCGCTTGGCCAATGAGCGCCTTTGGAGCGCCCATAAGTAACGAGCTTATTGGCAAGCAGGTTGTCGTCACACAACGACAGGATATCCGAGCGGTCTATCCGGTCTGGAGTTGCTGTTAGTCTCAGGAGACATTGCGGCACAAAAACTCAAAGTCCTATGATAGATGGGCGCTGCCAAATTGTGAAATTCATCGACAACGATATATTCAATTTGAATTACTGGTCTCAGGCCAACACCGCAACAAACTCTCCAACGACTCTCAAGTCGTTAAGATCATCGTCTTCAATCACGATATCTTGATAACCATGAGCGCTAGTGACCGGCATCAAGATGACTTTTTCGTTAACGAGTTCATCGCCGGACATCGTTTTTTTACTGCGATACAGTTTGACGGTAAGGCAACTGCCGTTATCAGGGTCTTCAATAGCCCGATGCTGCACTAAGACTATCTTGCCATTTCGCGTTCCTCCCGGGTGCGCGTTAAAGAGGCACCAAGCGCCATTGGGTATGCGCTTATTCATCGATTCGCCAACAATCTGCGCAACAAACTGACCCGGCCTGGTGGCAAAATGTTCCGGCAGATTTACCCACTGAACCTCTTCGGCAGGCAACTGGAATTCACTAAATTCGCCAGCTGCTGCCTGCAGGTCGTATAGAGGCACAAAACCGTCATAAGGGGTTGCTGATTTGTAATCGACCACCTCATACGGAACTGGCTGGGCAGACACTTCATCCGTATGTTCAGTGATCTGGGTTTCGGCAAAGCTACGAAAATGCTCTCTGGTTTCTGCATCTGAAGAGTAGACGTAACATCCTTTCATACCTCGGGTCATCAGGGTGCGATAAGTGTTCTTGATGATCATGTCAGCATCTGCGAGGGCGCTCTCTCGATCCTCTTTCAGCCTTTTTTTGTATCCACGAACAGACCGATCCGATTTTGAGCGCGCGCCAGCGTTTGTAACCGCAACGCCATCCCGGATTAAAAAATCATCTCCGATAATCACGCCTACGTAGTCGAGCTCCAGTCCCTGGCAGGTATGGATACAGCCAATCTCACTTATCGAATCCTGAGCGATGAGCCATTTGGCGCCGTGCTTGTCCAGATTCCATCTTGCCCTGAAATCATGCTCAGGGAGTTCAATATCAAAACTGCCTGGATCCTTCTTGCTCTTCCAGTCCCAGCAATATCCGGCTACCAGCCGTGCCTTGTTGGCGCGGCGATTTCTCTGCTCAATAACGTTTCGCAGCTCGTTCGGATCATCAAAAACCCGAAAATCATAGTCGATGCCATCCAGCGTTGTATTTGCGGTTTCCCTGACCTGAAGAACATGATCAACCCACGCCAGATAACCGTCAGAACCATTGCAACGGAATTGGGAACTCAATTCGAGGACAGTTATCTCTGAACCCAATTGCTTCGCAAAATACCGAATCTCTTCCACCGTGCCGATATCCGAGAGCGTGACGCGCTGATCTTCATCAATAAAGAAGATCGAGGTTCGGGCGCTGGTTATCAGCTCTTTTATCTGGTTCTCCCCCAGGTTCCCGTAAAGGCCAGATTTTTCGTTTAACCTGTGGGCCTCATCAACGACCAGCAAATCAAAGAAGTTATTCTCGGTGTCGGTATAGCCCCCAGAACCGCGAAACAGGTTATCGATGTGGGTTTTGCGCATAGTACCTGTCAGGAGTGCCTTGAAAACTTCCCGGGGTGCGGCATTCTTGCTGACAAACTGGGTCAGCATCTCCCTATTGGTTGCTTCAACGATAAGGTTAATTGCAACAACCGATTTACCCGTACCCGGTCCACCCTTCACGATGAACGTCTGTTTTGGAGTTTCGCGCCCTCTTTCCGCCAGCTCCAGCGCGGTCTCGTAAACAAGTTTCTGCTCATCCAGCAGAATGAATTCCCTATTCCCACGAAGCATTGAGGCAAGGGCGTCAGCAAGCCCTTTTGACGGTTTGATTACACCATGTTCAATTCGATACATGATGTTGTCGCTGTCGCCATACCGGATATTTCGCCTGAGAAAATCCGACAACTTTTTAGCATCGCTTGAAATATAAACCGGCGCTCTTTCGGTGTGCTCAGAATAGCGAGAATCGTTAATGGCCAGACCACTATCCATATTGTGCAGATAGGCGCACGGCTGAAGGCCGATGCGTTCTTCCCGGACCGTTTCGTTATAGTCCTCGATCAGGGCTGAATATGACCA
>JAWOFG010000057.1:0-7163 GCA_046482365.1 Pelovirga sp.
CTGCGTCAGGCGGTTGGTCCAAATACCTGCGCTGTCATGCTTGAACCGATCCAGGGTGAAGGGGGCATTCGAATTCCACCGCCCGGCTACCTCAAAGCGGTTCGTGAACTCTGTAATGACCGTCAGCTGTTGTTGATCCTCGACGAAATCCAGACCGGTATGGGGCGTACCGGCACCCTGTTTGCTTATCAGCAGGAAGATATCGAACCCGATGTGATGACCCTGGCCAAGGCTCTTGGCGGCGGGGTTCCGATTGGCGCCATGGTGGCTCGTGAACCCTATTCCGACGTTCTCGGATCAGGCACCCACGGCTCAACCTTCGGTGGCAATCCCCTGGCCACAGCTGGCGCCATTGCTGCGTTTAACGAACTGAACAACCCGGAATTGCTGCACCAATGTCGCGCAACCGGAACCTTTTTCATGGGCCAACTCGAACAACTCAAAAAACGTCACCCGCTTATTCAGAGTATTCGCGGTCGCGGACTGATGATCGGGGTCGAATTGGCCTGCGAAGGCGCTCCGATTGTCAACAAAGCGCTTGAACGTGGCCTTTTAATCAACTGTACTGCCGGCAATATCCTACGCTTTGTCCCACCGCTGATTGTCAGTCACGCCGAAATCAATCAACTGATCGACATCCTGGATACTATTTTCAGTGAACATGATGCAGGAGCAACAACCGCATGAAAAAAGATTTTCTCTCCCTCTCCGACTGGTCATTAGACGATCTTGAGGCCATATTTGCCCTGACCCGTGATCTCAAAGCCAAACAGCAGCAACGCCTACCTCATCGGCTGCTGGAGGGGAAAACCCTGGCGATGATCTTTGAAAAAAGTTCCACCCGTACCCGGGTCTCCTTTGAAGCCGGTATGTTCCAACTGGGTGGTCACGCCCTGTTTCTCCATTCCGGTAATACCCAGATGGGACGCGGCGAACCAATCCGCGACAGTGCCAAGGTGATGGCGCGCTACTGCGACGGCGTTATGATCCGCACTTTTGCCCATTCCATCGTTGAAGAGTTTGCTGCCCATAGCAGCGTGCCGATCATTAATGGCCTGACCGACCTGAATCATCCCTGCCAATTGATGGCTGATCTCTTTACTGTCAGCGAACACCGACCCAATTACCGCGAGCTGGTTTATTGCTGGATCGGTGATGGCAACAATATGGCCAACAGCTGGATCAATGCCGCCTCGGTGTTCGGCTTTGAGTTGCGGATTGCCACCCCGCCAGGTTACGGACCGGATCCCGGGGTTGTTGATAAAGCCCGCCAGACCGGAGCCCGACTGATCCTGACCAGTGATCCTCGCGAAGCAGCAGCCGGTGCTGACATTCTCAACACCGATGTCTGGGCGAGCATGGGTCAGGAGGAGGAACAACAGATCCGTGCCAAAGCGTTTGCCGGTTTCCAGATCAACAGCGATTTGCTCAGCATCGCAAACCATGATGCTCTGGTCATGCATTGCCTGCCTGCTCACCGTGATGAAGAAATCACTAACGAGGTGATGGAGGGGTCGCAATCGATCATCTTTGACGAAGCAGAAAATCGTCTCCACGTACAGAAGGCCATCATGGCCACCCTGATGGCGGATTAACATCATGAAATTGACCTGTCCCCATTGTGAGTACAGCCGCACTATCGATCCGCAACAGATCCCGGCCGGCACCAACCGGGTCAAATGTCCCTTGTGTGCAAAGGCATTTGATCTGCCGCAGCAACAGGACCAGCCGGAGGAAAACGCAACACTCGACAACAGTGAACCTGCCGATCAGCCGCAGGCGCCACAACAACAAGTTACAGATCCCTTGCCGGGCGCTCCACAGCAACCATCGGAAGAGGCCCCAGGGCAGCACACCGGCTCCCCACCACGACCGCCCATGCCCGGGGTCTACCCTAACCCGATGGATGCGGTGCCCAAAGCGACCTTCTGGATGCGCGCCGTTGCCACCCTGGTGGATGCTGCCATTGTTTTCGGCCTGCAGATGATGCTAGGCGGACTGCTGGCTCTGGCCGGCACCGTGACCGTCGTTGGCAGTGACGGTGGGGCCGGTGAAACCGCCTTTATCGTCCACTTTTTCAGTTACCTGATCAGCTTTACCTATTACATCTTTTTCACTGGTTACTGCGGGCAGACCCCCGGCAAGATGGTACTGCGCATCAAGGTTGTTCGTCAGGACGGCTCCCCGATCAGCTATGGACGAGCGGCTTTTCGAGAGGTACCGGCGAAGTTTCTTTCCGGCATTATTTTCGGCATCGGCTATCTGATGGTGATTTTTGACGACCAGAAACGCGCTCTTCATGATCGTTTGTCCGACACCTACGTCATCAAACTTTGATGGCGTCGCAAAAAACATCAAACTTTAGCGGTGGAAGTTTCCACCCTTTTTCACGTACAGGAGTATCTACAATGAGCAAAAAAGGACAGGTTAAAAAAGCGGTTCTGGCTTATTCAGGGGGACTTGACACCTCGATTATTCTCAAGTGGCTGGTGGAGGAATACGGCTGCGACGTCGTTGCCTATTGCGCCGACCTCGGCCAGGGGGAAGAACTTGATCATGTCCCGGATAAAGCCAAAAAAACCGGTGCCTCTTCCTGTCATATCGTCGATTTAAAAGAAGAGTTCGCCCGCGACTTTGTTTTTCCCATGTTCCGTGCCAACGCCATTTACGAGGGACGTTACTTCCTCGGCACTTCGATTGCCCGCCCACTGATCTCCAAAGCGCAGATGGAGATAGCCGCCAAAGAAGGAGCGGACGCCGTTTCCCACGGCGCCACCGGCAAGGGCAATGACCAGGTGCGTTTTGAAATTGCCTATTATCATTTTGATCCGGCGATCAAGGTCATCGCCCCCTGGCGCGAATGGGATATGAAGAGCCGCACCGCGCTGGAAGAATATGCCAAAAAGCACGGAATCCCGGTGCCGACCAGTAAAAAGTTCCCCTGGAGTTCCGACCGCAACCTGCTTCACATCTCCTTTGAAGGGGATGTCCTCGAGAACCCCTGGGCCGAGGCACCGGAAGAAATGTATGTGCTGACCGTACGGCCGGAAGATGCCCCCGACCAGCCGGAATTTGTTGACATCGAGTTTGAAAAAGGTGACGCCGTTGCCGTTAATGGTGAGCGTCTGTCACCGGCCAGGCTGATGGCCAAACTCAATGAACTCGGCGGCAAACATGGTATCGGCCGCGTCGATTTGATGGAAAACCGCTATGTCGGCATGAAGAGCCGCGGCGTCTATGAAACCCCCGGCGGCACCATCCTCGAAGAGGCCCACCGGGCAGTAGAATCGATTACCATGGACCGTGAAGTCATGCACCTGCGCGACTCCCTGGTGCCACGCTATGCCACGATGATTTACAACGGCTACTGGTTCGCTCCCGAGCGCCTGGCCCTGCAAGCCCTGATCGACAACACCCAGCAGACCGTCAACGGCAAGGCGCGGATCAAGCTCTACAAGGGGCACTGCCGCGTTGTCGGGCGGGATTCCGCCACTGACAGCCTGTTCAATGTCGACTTTGCCACCTTTGAAGCCGATGAGGTCTACAACCAGGCCGATGCTGAAGGGTTCATCAAACTCAATGCCTTGCGTTTGCGGATTGCGGCGATTCAGCGGGCAGCGAAAAAATAACAAAAGCGTGTAACCACAGAGGCACTGAGACACAGAGAAGGTCAAAGGCAAAACTATTTCTGTGGCGATTAAACATTAAAACGTAGGGGCGGGGTTTCCCCGCCCTGGGCGCGGCAACCGCGCCCCTACCATGCCTCTGTGGTTAAAAAGCAATGTTTGGAGCAACAATGAGCAGCAAACTATGGGGTGGTCGTTTCACCCAACCAACGGATAAATTCGTTGAGGAATTCACCGCCTCCATCGAATTCGATCAGCGCCTGTATCGCTACGATATCCAGGGTTCAAAAGCCCATGCCGAGATGCTTGGGCGTCAGGGAATTATTACTGTCGACGAAGCGCAGCAGATCATCGCCGGACTTGACATGATCCTTGCCGATATTGAGGCAGGCAAGATTGAATTTTCCGTTGCCCTCGAAGACATTCACATGAATATCGAGGCGCGACTGATTGAGCGCATCGGCCCGGTTGGTGGCAAGCTGCACACCGGGCGCAGTCGCAACGATCAGGTGGCAGTCGATATCCGCCTCTACCTGCGCGATGAAATCGATACGATTCTGGTCTATCTGGGCAAGCTCGAGCAGTCACTGGTACGTCAGGCGCGGAACAACCTGAATGTCATCATGCCCGGCTACACCCATCTTCAGACCGCTCAGCCGATCCTTTACAGCCATCACATGCTCGCCTATCGCGAGATGATCGCCCGCGATATCAGCCGCCTGCAAGATCTGCGCAAACGTTTCAATGTTCTGCCCCTGGGCGCGGGAGCCCTGGCCGGCACCACCTTCCCCATTGACCGGGAGTGGGTGGCGCAGCAACTAGGCTTTGACGATGTCACCCGCAACAGCCTCGACAGCGTCTCCGATCGCGACTTTGCCGTCGAGTTCTGCGCCTGTGCCGGGATCCTGATGATGCACCTGTCGCGCCTGTCGGAAGAACTGATTCTCTGGTCGAGCGCTGACTTCAACTTTATTGAACTTTCCGATGCTTTTTGTACCGGCAGTTCGATCATGCCACAAAAGAAAAACCCGGATGTGCCGGAACTGGTACGCGGCAAAACCGGCCGGGTCTACGGCAATCTGATCGCCCTCTTGACCTTGATGAAATCGCTGCCGCTGGCCTACAACAAAGACATGCAGGAAGACAAGGAACCTCTGTTTGATACCATCGACACGGTCAAAGGAAGTCTGAAAGTTTTTGCCGACATGATTGCCGAGATGCAGGTCAAAGGTGACAACATGCGTGTCGCTGCAGCGCGCGGATTTTCTACGGCAACCGACGTTGCTGACTACTGTGTGCGCAAGGGGATGCCGTTTCGCCAGGCCCACGAGGTGGTAGGCAAGACGGTGCGCTATTGCGTTGAGACCCGCAAGGATATTCCGGAATTAACCTTGGAAGAATTTCGCAGTTTCTCAGATCTGATCGAGCAGGATATTTATAATTTTGTCACCCTGGAAGCATCGGTCAACGCCCGCAAGGCCACCGGCGGCACCGCCCGCGAAGCAGTGGAACGGGAACTGGCACGACTGGAAAAGACACACTGATGCGCATTCATGTCATTCTAACTCTGCTGATGGTAGCCTTGCTGCTGCCCGCTTGTGGCAAGAAAGGGCCGGTCCGACCGCTTACCAAGACCACGGTGGAACAACCGACCAGCGCCGCAGAAAAGACCTCGGAAGAGTCGAACAAATAACCTAACCGATTGTTTTTTATGTTTTTTATTAGAATCAAGGCTGCCGCTGCCCTTTACTTTAGCCGGTCAGTATGTTAGCAATAGCGGCGTCCACTATTCATTTTTTGGAGGAGAATATGTTTCACGGATCCATGACCGCCATCATCACCCCCTTCGATCAGCAGGGGCAAGTTGATGAGGAAAGCTATCGCCAACTGATCGAATTCCAGATCGAAAACGGCACCGATGTGATCGTCCCCTGCGGGACGACCGGTGAGTCCGCCACCCTCAACTATCATGAACACAACCGCGTGATCGATATCTGCATAGAGCAGGTCAACAAGCGCGTCCCGGTCATTGCCGGAACCGGCTCCAACTCTACGGCCGAAGCGATTGAGATCTCGCGCCATGCCAAACAAGCGGGTGCCGATGGCATACTGCTGGTATCCCCTTACTACAACAAACCCTCGCAGGAAGGGATCTACCAGCATTACAAGGCCCTTGCCGAGAATGTCGCGCTGCCGCAGATCCTTTACAATGTGCCTGGCCGTACCGGCAGCAACCTAACCGCCGCGACGACAATCCGCCTGGCAGAATTCAAACAGATTGTCGCCATTAAAGAAGCTTCCGGGGATGTCACCCAGGCCAGCGAAATTATTGCCAAAGCCGGGGATAAAATCGATGTGTTGTCAGGAGATGACTTCCTTGCCCTGCCACTGATGGCCTGTGGCGCCAAAGGGGTGATTTCTGTATCTGCCAACATTATCCCCAGGCAGGTCAAGCAGATGGTCGTAGCAGCGCAGGAAAACCGCTGGGACGATGCCAGAAAACTGCACCTGCAACTGCTTGACGTCCATCAGGCCATGTTCATTGAGGCTAACCCGGTACCGGTTAAAACCGCCGCCTCGTTGATGGGAAAATGCCGTCCTGGGGTACGGCTGCCACTGGTTGATCTGCAACCGGAAAATCTGACCAGACTAAAAGCGGTGCTGAGTAAGCACCAGCTGATTTGAAAAGTTCAGTAATGCGAGGAAAATCATCATGAATGTTGCCATTATCGGCGCCGCCGGACGGATGGGCACGCGCCTGATCCACGCGGTGTGCGAAACAAATGGGCTGACCCTGTCCGCTGCAGTAGAACGGGATGGTCACCTGCAACTGGGGATGGATGCCGGACTGATTGCCGGCGCAGGGGAACTTGACGTTCCTTTAACCATTGACCTTGATGCCGCCGTTGCAGCGGCTGATGTCCTCATTGACTTTACCTTCCCCGAAGTAACCCTGGCCAATCTGGTGGTCTGCGCCCGTCACGGCAAGATGCTGGTCAGCGGCTCCACCGGCTTTACCCCTGAGCAAAAACAGCAGGTTGAGGAGTATGCCAAATCGATTCCCGTGGTGCTGGCCCCCAACATGAGTATCGGCGTCAACGCCTGTTTCAAACTGCTCAAAGAAGCGGCCGGGATTCTTGGTGATGATTTTGATGTCGAAATTGTTGAATTGCACCACAACAAGAAAAAAGATTCCCCTTCCGGCACGGCAGTACGCATGGGCGAAGTGGTCGCCGAAACCCTCGGACGCGATTATAATCAGGTTGCCAACTATCACCGTGAAGGGATGTGCGGCGAACGCAGCCACGCAGAAATCGGCATGCAGACCGTGCGCGGAGGTGATATCGTCGGTGAACACACGGTCTATTTTATCGGCATGGGGGAGCGCATCGAGATCAGTCACCGTGCTATGAGCCGGGACATGTTCGCCCGCGGCGCTGCCCGCGCCTGTGTCTGGCTGCAGAGCCAGCCTGCAGGACTGTACGATATGCAGGATGTCCTTGGGCTGAGCTGACACAGGCTGAAAACAGTTTTTGG
>JAWOFG010000125.1:0-7120 GCA_046482365.1 Pelovirga sp.
CTTTTCAAACCAGAATTCAGGAGTCAGAATTTAGAAGTCAGGAGGTTTTCAAATTCTATATTCTACATTCTGTATTCTGATTTTTTTGACTTTTACCGCGTCATCTTTGACGTTGACTTTTGCCGCGTCAAAATCTTTGAATCCGGGATTGTCGCGGGCATGGGGGTAGGCACCTTGCAAAGCCAGTCTCTGGTGCGACCACCCCACCCCTGCCGGTGCACCCCTCCGAGGGAGGGGAATTTTCGGGCACGCCTTTATTCCCCTCTATGGAGGGGTGGCAGGCCGAGCCTGACGGGGTGGTGGTGTTAGAACGGTGCGCGAACCGGCAGTTTTTAGTCGTAAAATCAGGCTACTACCCTGCCGCGTCGAGATGCTTTTAAGGTTTTATCCGATGTTGATAGATTTTCATCGCGGCCAATAGCTTTTGAAGGCCTGTTAGCCGCCATCAGAATCTATGAAGGTCGGATAAGGGCAATCATCGAAACCTCTTTGTTGCATTCAGATCCTGAAACAAACTATATTATAGTCTTCCTAGTCAGACCACAAAGGAGGTTATATGGATCATGCATGGCAGATTCAGGAGGCTAAAGCCAAACTATCTCACGTTGTCAAACAAGCTCAGGAACAGCCCCAGGAAATCACCCTTCACGGCAAAACCGTGGCGGTTGTTGTATCGCTCGATACTTTTACGCGTTTGACCAGCAAACAGGAATCGCTGGTCGACTTTATTCGCCGCTCCCCTCTCTGCACCGCCGACGATCTTGACCTGAGCCGTGACCCATCGCCGGTGCGGGAGGTGGAGCTGTGAGTTATCTGATTGATACGAACGTGATATCAGAACTGCGTCGAACATCCCCTGAGCCAGATGTCGTTGATTGGTTTTCCCAGCGTCCGGCATGCAGTTTGTTTTTGAGCGTATTAACATTGGGTGAGATTCGCAAAGGCATCGAAAAACTTAAGGACAAACACCAGCAGATACAATTGCTTGATTGGCTTGAAAACGACCTGTTGATATTTTTTTCCGGCCGGATACTCAGCATTGATAGCGCTGTTGCCGATCGCTGGGGACGGTTAGTCGCAGGTGCGGGGCGCACGGTTTCGGCTATCGACTCGTTACTGGCAGCAACTGCAGTGGAACATGACCTCATCCTGATAACGCGCAACATCAAGGATGTTGAAGGGTTAGCAGTGACCACTTACAACCCGTGGCAGCAATAAAGCAGCGTGTTATTATCTCCACCAACTAGGTCAAAACTGTGAAACTGGGTACCAGGTAGTGGGCCTGGGGGGAATTTTTTGCCGTTGACCTTCACCGCGTTATCTTTGCTGTTGACTTTTACCGCGTCGAAATCTTTTGAATCTGGGTGATGCTTCTCAACCATCACCGATGCCGAGTTTGTCCAGGCGATAACGAATCTGGCGAAAACTGATGCCGAGTAATTGAGCGGCCCTGGTACGTACGCCATCGGACTGCTGCAAGGCGGTGAGAAGAATCTGACGTTCCTGGTCCTCCAGCCACTGCTCCATCTTGAATCCTGCCGGAATCTCGTGCAGTTCGGTCGGGCTGGACGATCTCTTTTTCTGCAGTTGCGGCGGCAGACAGTCGACGGTGAGCACTTGCTGATCACCTAACACCAGACAACGCTCGACCAGATTTTCGAGCTCACGCACGTTGCCGGGCCAGTCGTAATTAAGCAGCAGCTCCAGAGCCTGCTTATCAATCTGGTAGTTATCGTTACTGGCGGTTTTCTGATGGTAAAAATTCTGGATCAGCAAAGGAATATCGCTGCGCCGTTCTCGCAAAGGAGGTAGTTCGATGGTCACGACGTTGAGACGATAGTAAAGGTCCTCGCGAAAGGTTCCTTGCGTGATATTGGCTGACAGATCCTGATTGGTGGCAGCGATCAGGCGGATATCGAGGGGAATATTGCTGGTACCGCCAACCCGCCGGAATTCACGCTCCTGCAATACCCGCAGCAGTTTGACCTGCATCCCCATGGGCAGTTCGCCAATTTCATCAAGAAACAGGGTGCCGAAATGAGCACTTTCGAACAATCCCTGTTTCTTTTTGTCGGCACCGGTAAAAGCTCCGCGTTCATGACCAAAGAGTTCACTTTCCAGCAGATTTTCGGGAATAGCGCCGCAATTGATGGCGACAAAGGGGTGGTTTTTACGTTCACTGCCCAGGTGCAATGCCTGGGCGACCAGCTCTTTGCCGGTACCACTCTCGCCGGTGATCAACACATTGGCCCGGCTCGGGGCAACCCGCTCAAGCAGTGTAATCAGCCGGCGCATCTCATCACTTTCGCCAATCAGGTTTTTGAAGGAGAAGCGCTCTTTGAGCTGGCGTTTGAGCTGGCGATTTTCACGTTGTAACTGGCGACGCTCCAGGGCATTTTTGACCACCAGACGGATTTCATCATTTTTGAAAGGCTTGGTGATGTAATCGTAGGCCCCGAGCTTCATCGCCTCAACCGCTTCTTCAGTGGAAGAGAAAGCGGTCATCATGATCAAGGTCGTATCATTCTCCTGCTCACGCAAACGGCGCAGCAGGTCAATACCGCTCAGGCGCGGCATCTTGATGTCACTGATGATCAGATCAACATTGTTCTCCGCCATCTTAGCGAGGGCATCTTCCCCATCAACCGCCTGATCGATCTGGTATCCCTCGCGCTGTAATAATACCGTCAACATTTCCCGTAAACTCTGTTCATCATCGACGATCAGGATGCGTGGACTATGGTTGTTCATCTTCTCCCCCTGCTGCTTGCACAAAACTCATCACGAAGCGTCCGCCCCCCAAGGTTGAACCTTCAGCACGAATGGTACCACCGTGGGCTTCAATAATCGAGTAAACGGTCGACAGGCCTAAACCGGTGCCCTTGTCTTTGGTCGAAAAAAACGGCTCAAAAATCCGCTCCCTGATCTCCGGCGCAATGCCGGGGCCGCTATCTTCGACAGTTAAAAACCAGGGGTCGCCGTGATCACAGGTTATCAACAACGACCCCTTCCCTTTCATTGCCTCCGCTGCGTTAATTGAAAGATCCCATAACACCTGCCAGATCTGGCTACGATCTATAAAGACCAGATAAGGGGGCTCTGCGATAATCTGCACATCAATCTCTTGAAATCGTTGATCACGCAGGAGCATCTGGCGCAATTCAGTGACCATGACAGCCATATCAACTCGGGTTTTCTGTGGGCGATGGGGACGGGCAAAAGCAAGAAAATCGGTGAGCAGATGATTGAGTCGGTCCGCTTCCTTAACCATGATGGTCAGCAGATGCTTATCTTCAGCGTTAAATTGTCCATTTTCACCAAGCAGTTGTGCTGAACCACTGATGGACGCCAGTGGATTGCGAATTTCATGAGCAAGTCCCGCCGATAAACGGCCGATGGCGGCAAGACGATCAGAGCGTTTGAGTTGTTCTTCAATCTTTTTGAGTTGGGTCAGATCCTGGAAGGTCACGAGGGTTCCCAGGGTTTCACCATGATTCCCCTTCACCAGCGTTGTGGCATAGCCGAAAGACAGACGTTCCCCGCAAGGATGGGTAAAAATCCCTTCGGCACGGTTAACAGGTACCGTGTCAGGAATGACAATCTTGTTGAATTCAGGAAACAATTCAGCCGCAGGAGAATCATACACCTGCTGCAGGGAAAAACCGGTAATATCGCTTGCAGCCAGGTTGAACGAACGTATCCGTCCCTGGGGGTTGATCAGCATCACACCGCTGCTGATATGGGACAGAATCAACCGGTTCATCCGCTCCAGCTCGGAAAAATCAATACTCTTGCGCTGATAGAGGGCCTCACTGTGGCGCCAGCGTTCGGCCAGTGTGCCGCTTAAAATGGCGGTGAGGAAAAAGGCGATCAGATGAACAAAGAGGGAGTTCAAGAAAACCGCATCGGCGGTGGCGGTGGGAATCTGAAAAGGGCCGAGCAGTTGATAAAACTGCAACAGCAAAATGCCGCCAAACAGAATAGAAGAGCTGGCGGCGGCCAGGATCGTCAAACGCCGGGACAAAAGAAAACTGGCTGATATGATGACCAGCAGATAAAAGAAAGAAAAAATACTCTCTACCGCGCCGGTGGTGAGAATCAGCGCCGACACCAGGAGCAGATCCCAGACAATCTGGACCTGATTTAAAAGCCAGACATTATCCAGTCGCGGCAGGATCAGAGCGACAATAATGGCCTGGACATAGGAGATGCCAACCAGAAAAAACAGCGGCGTGACAGAATAGGCGAGGTTGCCGTGGAGATAGAAAAATGCGGCGCCGCCTAGAACCAGCGTAATGACCGCAGTCCGGCAGACCAGATACCAGACCAGACTGCCATGCCCTGCCTGTGTCAGTTGCTTTTCGCTTTGTTCACCCGCCGACATTAACCGCTAAATATTCCCGGCCATCTGGAAAATCGGCAGGTACATGGCGATAACCAGACCGCCAACGGTGGTTCCAAGAAACAGCATCAGCAGTGGTTCCATCATCGCGGTCAAGTTGTTGACAGCGTCATCCACCTCATCATCATAAAAATCGGCAATTTTACCGAGCATGGTATCAAGGGCTCCGGCCTGCTCCCCAACTTCGATCATCTGACAGACCATCGGCGGGAAGACGCCTGATTCCTTGAGGGGTTCGGCGATGGTTTTACCTTCACTGATACTGGTGCGCACCTTTTTGACAGCATCTTCAACCGTGCGGTTACCGGCGGTCTTGGCGACGATATCAAGGCCATCGAGGATCGGCACACCGCTGGAGATCATGGTCGACATGGTGCGAGCAAACTTGGCCACAGCAACCTTGCGAATCAGCATGCCGAAAACCGGTAGTTTCAACGCCCAACGGTCAAAGGCTCGCCGCCCCTTGTCCGTAGCATAGATCTTTTTAAAGGCAAAGATCGACAGAAAAAACAAGGCAATAATGATAATAATGTAATTCTGGATCAGGTTACTTAAGTTAATAACTATCTGGGTTGGTGCCGGTAACGCACCGCCAAAATCGGCAAAGATTTTTTCAAAGGCCGGGATAACAAAAATCAGGATAACCGCAATAACCACCACCGCAATGCCGACAATCGTGGTTGGATAGGTCATGGCACTTTTGACTTTTTTCTTGAGTTTGAGCGACTTCTCAATATAAGCCGCCAGGCGATTGAGGATCGTATCAAGGATACCACCCACCTCACCGGCAGCGACCAGGTTGACGTAAAGATCATTAAACGCCTTGGGGTGCTTGCTCAAGGCATCAGCAAAGGTCGAACCGGATTCAACATCTGACTTCACTTTCAGCAGCACCTCCTTAAAGGTTTTATTGGGCTGCTGATTCGAAAGGATATCCAGACACTGAACCAGCGGTAAGCCGGCATCGATCATGGTGGCAAACTGGCGGGTAAAAACGACGATATCCTTGGTGGTTATCTTCGGCTGGAGAAAACTGATATTGATATCGGCATTAAGGCCACCAGCCCCCTTGACCTTGGTAGCCTGGATTCCCTGGCGCCGCAGACTGGCCGTAACTGCCCCTTCGTTGACAGCTTCCATGGTGCCCTTATGAGTTTTTCCGTCTTTCGACCGGCCTGTCCAGGTGAACTTCGGCATGGTCCTCCCCTTTCACATTTGGCTTTTACGGGCTTTAACAGCGATCTGTTACATCATCCGATCGGGACTGATGGTACGCTTGCGGCTTAATACCGCCTGCGGATTGGCAAATATCTGGCGTAGTTCATCCTGATCATGAGAACGGGTCATGGCATCATCCTGGCTGATCTGGCGACTGTGGGCCAGCAGAAACAGCGACTGGTTCATGGTCTGCATAGCAAACTTATCCTGACCGATCTGCATCTGGGAATAGATCTGATGGATTTTGTCCTCTCGAATCAGGTTACGAATGGCCGCATTGGGGACCATGACCTCCAGGGCCATGCAGCGTCCCTTGCCGTTGGCCTTGGGTATCAAGGCCTGTGACAAGACCCCTTCAAGCACAAACGACAGCTGCGTACGCACCTGGGCCTGCTGATTCGTGGGAAAGACATCGATAATCCGGTTCATGGTCTGCACACAGGAGTTGGTATGGAGGGTGGCAAAGCACAAGTGTCCGGTTTCAGCAATCGTCAGTGCGGCCTCAATGGTTTCGATATCGCGTAATTCTCCAAGCAGTACGACATCGGGGTCCTGGCGCAGAATATATTTAAGGGCTTTTTTGAATGTGTTGGTATCGGCCCCGACTTCGCGCTGATTGACCAGACATTTTTTGTGCGAATGGATATATTCAATCGGGTCTTCAATGGTGATGATATGTTCACTGCGTTCTGAGTTGATCGCATCAATGATCGCCGCCAGGGTCGTGGTTTTACCACTGCCGGTCGGTCCGGTCACCAGGATTAGCCCGCGTGGTTTTTTCGACAGGTTCTTGACCACCGGCGGCAGTCCGAGGTCATCAAAGGTTTTGATTTCAAAAGGAATAGCGCGAAAGGCACCTGCCACCGCCCCACGCTGAACAAAAATATTACCACGAAAGCGCGACAAACCCTTGATGCCAAAGGACAGGTCCAGCTCATTCTCCTCTTCAAAGCGGCGCTTCTGGGCATCGGTCAGGACACTGTAACAGAGCTGTTTAGTATCAGCTGCCGTCATTTTTGGTGTCTCAAGCGACTGCATTTTACCGTCGATGCGGATCTGTGGTGCGGTCCCGGTCGACACATGGAGGTCAGATGCCCCCTGCTCGATCATCAGTTTAAGTAATTGGTGCATGTTCGCCATACAGTTAACCCCCGTGAGTAATCGACCCCGCCACAAGCAGCGGGACATTGGAATACAGAATTCAGAATTCAGAATACAGGATTCAGAAGAAAATCCAGGACATCATTTTATCTGCACTATTCTATATTCTATATTCTGCCTCTAATCATCCGCAATCGTCGTCCTTAACACCTCTTCCAAGGTGGTCACCCCTTCTGCCATCTTGGTCAGGGCTGCCTGACGCATGGTTTTTACCCCGAGGCGCATCGACTCTTCTTTGATCTCAGCGGTATTAGCGCCCGCGAGGATCGCCTCGCGAAGCGGTTCAAACATCGGCATAACCTGGTAAAAACCAACCCGCCCGCGATAACCGGTATCATT